>DATAIY010000141.1:0-12997 GCA_036262475.1 Solirubrobacterales bacterium | reverse complement strand
CATCTCGACAAAGCTCGATCCGGAGGCGGCGAAGAAGTCGACCTCGGCCTGGGCCGCGACCGCCCGGGCCAGCATCGTCTTGCCGGTCCCCGGCGGTCCGTAGAGCAGCACTCCGCGCGGGGGCTGCGCTCCGAGGGCGGCGAAGCGTTCCGGTTCGCGCAGCCACGCGGCGACATCCATCAGCTCGTCCTTGGCGGCGTCGACCCCCTGGACGTCCTCCCAGAGGACCGGAGCGGTATCGCTGGCCTTCACGTATTCCGGCTTCGTTTTGCCGATCGTGCTGCCCAGCAATTTGACGAAGATGAAGAGCAGCACCGCCATGAAGACGACGCCGAAAACGGGATACCAGGCGAAGGCGAATTCCTGGATTTCGGTTGCCAGCATCGGTGCAGTGTGGAGGCTTTTGGCCAAACGACCTATCGCACATCCGTCCAATCGGGGCCAAATCGCTAAAGGTGAGGCCCGCCGCCGAGCCTGTCCATTGCCGCCGTTGCTCCTAGGATCACCTGCGTGAACGGTCCCCGCGCGGTGAGCGCTCCCGAGTTGAAGGCTCAGATCGAGGCCGAACGAGCTGGGCGCCCGTTCCTCGTCTTCCGCGACGGCGCCGACGAGCAGGCGATCGTCGCGGTCGAGCCCGGCGCGGCGGAGCTCTGGGTGGGCCGCAGCGAGTCCGCCGACGTGCGTCTGGAGTGGGACGAGGAGGTCTCGGCGCTGCACGCGCAGATCGAGGTGGTGCGGGACGAGTGCACCCTGGTCGACGACGGCCTCTCCCGTAACGGCTCCTACGTCAACGAGGAGCGCGTGCACGGCGCCCGCCACCTGCGCGACGGCGACAAGATCCGCTTCGGTCGCACCGCGGTCCTCTACCGCCGGCCCGGTGAGGGCGCTGGCGCCGAAGAGACCGTGATCGCAAGCGAGACTTCGACCACCGCCGCGATCTCCCCAGCTCAGCGCAAGGTCCTTGTCGCCCTCTGCCGCCCCTACAAGGACGGCGGCAGTTTCGCCACGCCGGCGACCAACCAGGAGATCGGCGCCGAGCTCCACCTCAGCGTCGACGCGGTGAAGACCCACATGCGAGCCCTGTTCGAGAAGCTCGGCGTCGGCGACCTCCCCCAGAACCAGAAGCGCGTCGCCCTCGCCGAGCGCGCCCTCCAGTCCGGGATCCTCAGCAGCCGCGAGCTCTAGCCGACTTTCACCCCGGCTATAGGGGGGTCAAAGTCGGTTGCGGCGATCTTCGGCGGCCGTTGGGGTGATCGAGTTCACCCCTGGGGTCCCTGGGCGCGGCCGTGGTTCCGGGCGAAGGTTGGTGCACGGAAGTCAACGACACCAACTCAGGAGGAACCACCATGAACCGCACCCAGATCATCAGCAGCAAGATCGCCCGCCGCGCCGCCCTCGCTCTCGCCCTCGCCGGCCTTGTCGCGGCGATGGTCGCCCCGGCCTCGGGCTTCGCCTCGGTGCCGGTCCAGTTCGGCGCCAAGCTCAGCTCGATGACCGATCCCGCCAACTCGACCCCGGCCCGTCCCTGCGACGAAATGGCCCCGGGCAAGAGCTGCACGATCATCGAGAACGAGGCCCGCGAACGCCCCGACAGCCTGATCACCGCCCCGAAGAGCGGGACGATCAAGCAGATCCGACTCGTCGCGGGTGGCCCTGGCAGCTTCCAGCTCCAGATCGCCCAGGTGAAGCGCTCAACTCTGTTCGGCACCAACGAAGCGAAGGTCATCCGCAACGGCCCGGTCATCCACTACACCGGCCAGACCGAAGCCAACTTCGAAGAAAGCGACTACAACGTCGAGTCCTTCAAGGTCAGCGTCCCGGTCAAGAAGGGCCAGTACCTGGCGATCAAGGCCAAGTCCACCTCGGCGCTCTACTGCTCCGGTGGCGGCAACAACATCCTCACCTACCAGCCCTCGCTGACCCCCGGCGGCAACTTTCGCCCGGCGACCTCGACCGACGGTTGCGACCTGCTCCTCGGCGCCACGATCAAGTAATTCCGAGCCACATCCGCTGGCACCAAGAGGCCCCGCTCCGGCGGGGCCTCTTCTATTGGCGCTCGACCTGGGAGCCGCCGACGATCGCTTCTTCGCCGCTGTCGCCGAAGACGACCCAGGCCTTGTTGCCGCCGTCGTAGTCGGGCGCCCACAGCTTCAGCGTCGCCGGCCGTCCCCAGACGGTGACCTGCTCCTCGCCGGTCGCGTCGAGGCCGCGCCAGATCCGCACGAAGGGGTTTCCCGCCCACTCCTCGCCGATCGTCGTCGGCTCGCGGTGACCGGGGTGGACGCGGGTCTCGGGCGGCAGCTCCATCAGCCGCATCACCGAGGCCCGGAGGTCGTCGAAGCCGCTGGCGCCCGGCGCCATCGTGCCGCCCACCGTCCCTTTGAAGAGGACGTCGGCGGTGAAGAGGTCGGTGCCGTCGACGAGGAAGGCGAGGTGGCCTGCCGCGTGCCCGGGGCTGAAGATCGCCTCGATCTCGAGCCCGCCGGCGTCGAGCTTGTCGCCGTCGGCCATCACGACCTCGACCTCTTCGTCGAGCTCGGCGGCGGTCGCCTCATGGGCGACGAGCGGCGGGTTGCCGAGCTTCTTGCGCGCCTCGGAGAGGCCGGCGATGTGGTCGCCGTGGGGATGGGTAACGAGGATGTGGGTGATCTCGATGCCGTCGCGCTCGGCCCGCTCAAGTAGCGGCCCGAGGTCGTCGTTGCCGTCGATCAACACGCCAGTCTTGCGGTCGCCGTCGGCGACCAGATAGGCGTTCGACAGCCATTCGGGGTTCTCGGTCCTCTCGACGATCAACACAGCTCCCTTCGTTCGTTCGCGTCGCTGAACTCTCCCAGAACTCAGGCGGCGGCCGAGACGGCGCTGCCGTCGAGCAGAGTCCGGGTGATCAGCTCGGGGTCGTCCCAGGTCGGGGTGTGGCCGACGCCGGGCAGGACGAGGAAGCGCGACCCGGCCGGGCGCCGTTCCGGCTTCGGCGGGCCGACCAGGCGGTCGAGCTCGCCCCAGGCGATCGTCACCGGCATGTCTTCCGGGTAGTCGCCGGGTTCGAAGAGGTGCGTGTGCATCGCCCGGTTGGCGCCGTCATAGCCGAGGGCGTCGATCCAGCCGAGGACCAGCTCGCGGCCGTCAGCGGCGGGTATCCGCTCCGGATGGGCGGCGAAGGTGGCGAGCATCCGCATGCGCCCGGCCCGAGTTCGCAGGACCGCGGAGACCAGCGGCCGGAATCGCCTGGCCCAGCGTCGGCTGTCGCCTCTTCGCGGCCCCAGCGGCGCCCGCCAGAGCCCGGCGGGCGAGAGCGCCGTCACCGACGCCGCGGCGCCGCGTCCCATTTCCAGCGCCACCCAGCCGCCGAGCGAGTTGCCGGCGACGTGGGGACGGTCGATGCCGAGCGCAGCGCAATGCTGCTGGATCGCCACCGCCAGGTTGGCCGGGTTGGGCTCGACGCCGTCAGGCAGCGCCGGCGTGGCGCCGAAGCCGGGCATGTCGAGGGCCAGCACCTCGCGCTCGGCAGCGAGCCGGTCGATCACCGGGTTCCAGACGCTCTTGGAGCCGCCGAGTCCGTGGATCAGCACCAGCGGCTCGCCGCTTCCCTCCCTCACTTCCACCCCGGCTTGGCGAAGAGGGCCTGCACGTCGCCGATCCGCCGCTCGCGGAAGCCCGCCTCCGAGGAACTCAGATAGAAGTCCCAGAGGCGGCGGAAGCGCTCGTCGTAGCCGCTCGAGCGCAGCCGGTCCCAGGCGCCGAGGAAGCGTTCGCGCCAGGCGGCGAGGGTGAGCGGGTAGTGGGCGGTGATGTCGTCGACCCAGACCTGGCGCATGCTGGTGACGCGCGCCAGGGAGTCGGCGATTGTCTCCTTCGACGGCAGGCAGCCGCCGGGGAAGATGTGGGTGTTGGCGAAGCTTCGGGAGCCCTTCTCGACCTCGTACATCTCGTTGTCGATCGTGATCGCCTGCAGCAGCATCAGCCCGTCGGGGCCGAGCAGCTCGTCGCAGCGGCGGAAGAAGTCGTCGAAGTACTGCCAGCCAACTGCCTCGATCATCTCGATCGAGACCAGCCGGTCGTAGGTCCCGCGCAGATCGCGGTAGTCCTGCAGCAGCACCGTCACCCTGTCCTCGAGCCCGGCTACGCGGACGCGCCGTATCGCCAGCTCGTGCTGCTCGCGGGAGATCGTCGTCGTCGTCACCCGGCAGCCATAGCCGCGGGCGGCGTGGACGGCCAGTCCGCCCCAGCCGGTGCCGATCTCAAGCAGGTGGTTGTCGGGGCCGAGGTGCAGCTGGGTGCAGATCCGGTCGAGCTTCGCGACCTGCGCCTCCTCCAGGCTCGCCCCGGGGCGGGGGAAGTAGGCGCAGGAATACATCATCCGCTCGTCGAGGAAGGCCGCGAAGAGGTCGTTGCCGAGGTCGTAGTGGGCGGAGATGTTCTGGCGGGCGCCGGTCCGAGTGTTCTCGGGGACCAGGCGGCGGGCCCGGTGGAGCAGGGCGCGGGGCTTGGCGACGGCGCCGCGGAGTCCGTCGAGGTTGGTCAGCTCGCGGGCGGCGATGCGGATCAGAGAGACGAGGTCGTCGGTCTCCCAGAGCCCGTCGACGTAGCCCTCGCCGAGGCCGAGGCTGCCGTGCAGTGGCCCGCGCCAGGCGGCCGGGTCGTTGATGACGACTGTCGCGCGCAGGTCGGCGTCTTCGGGGCCGAAGCCGCGACGGCGCCCAGCCTCGACCACCTCGATCCGGCCGCTGCGGACGCCGCGGTTCATCACTGTCGAGACGGCGGTGCGGGCGAGCGCGTCCCTCATGGTGAGAGGAAACCCTTCGGCCGGCTTCCCTGCGGATGGGGGAAGTAGCGGGCGCCCTTCAGCTTCAGCCGCAGCGACTGGGCGTAGATCTTCGCCACCACCTGCAGCGACATCGCCGGGTAGCGGGCGAGCAGGCCGCTCATCAGCGAGCTGCTGAGCTCACGGCGGTGCAGCGAGAGGGTGGCGTCGAAGGACTTGCCGTCCTCGCCCTCGCGGGGCCGCGACTCGATGTGGACGGCGAGGCGCTCGCCGGGCTCGGAGGCGCGGAAGGCGTAGGTCTGGTCCATGCCCATCAGGGGAGAGACGTGGAGACTCTTGTCGAGCTCGTCGCTCAGAACCCTACCCTGGCGTTTTCCTCGCGCAAGCACGTAGGCATGGCGCTCCCCCCAGGGAATGTTCTCGACGTCGGCGACGACCGCCTCGACGCGCTCGCCGGCGGGCTCGAAGCAGTAGTAGAAGCTGACCGGGTTGAAGGAGTGGCCGAGGTAACGCAGCCCGGTCAGCAGGCGCACCGGGCCGGCGGGGCGGGCGCCGGTCTCGGCCTCGACGGCGTCGCGGGCGCACTCGTCGAGGGGGCGGTGTGGGTCGCCCATGAAATCGGCGCGGCGGAAGCGCGCGGGGGCCGGGCGGCGGGCCGAGTAGAGCGGATAGGGGTCGAGCGCCGCCGGCAGCTCGGCGAGATCGAGGTACATGAGGAAGAAGCGGTAACGGAAGCTGTGCTCGACCGGCTCGAAGCGGCGGTGGCGGACCCAGCCCTCGTAGACGGCGGAGGCACTCATGCCGCGAGCGCCTCCGCGGCGGGCCCCGACGCGGCTGGGGTGGGAGCGCTCAGCGCCGGAGCCGAGGTCGGGATCCGCTCGCATGCCCGCAGCGCGCTCACCACCCCGTCCTCGTGGAAGCCCCAGCCCCAGTAGGCGCCGCAGTAGTGGGTGCGACGCACGCCGCTGACCTCGCCGTGGCGCGCCTGGGCGGCGACGCCCTCCGCGGTATAGATCGGATGGTCGTACTCGAAGCGGCGGATCGTCTTCTCCGGGTCGATTTCGCCGCCCCGGTTGAGCGTGACCAGGTACTCGCGGTCGGCTTGCAGCCGCTGCAGATTGTTCATCCAGTAGGTGACCGTACTGCCGCGCGGCGGGCCCTCGGCGAGGTGGAAGTTCCAGCTCGACCAGGCGGCGCGGCGGCGCGGCATCAGCGAGGCGTCGGTGTGGAGGACGGCTTCGTTGGGCTGGTAGGGGATCGCGCCAAGGATCTCCCGCTCGGTCGGGCTGGGATCGGCGAGCAGCGCCAGCGCCTGGTCGGAGTGGGTGGCAACGACGACCTCGTCGAAGTCCTCGCTCTCGCAGCCGTCGGCATCGATCGTGACCCGGTCGATCCGGCGCTCGATCCGGCGCACCGGGGCACTCAATCGCACCCGGTCGCGCCAGGGCGCGGAGATCGCCTCGACGTAGCTGATCGAGCCGCCGCTGACGGTCCGCCAGGCGGGCCGGTCGCGGAGGCTGTACATGCCGTGGTTCTCGAAGAACTCGGCCATGAAGCTGGCCGGGAAGCTCCACATCTGCTCCGGGTCCGCCGACCAGACAGCGGAGGCTTGGGGCACGATCAGGCGCTCGACGAAGTGCCGGGAGAAGCCCTTTTCCTCGAGCCAGTGGCCGAGGGAAGGGGCGGTGCCGTTCATCCCGATCAGTTCCCCCGCCTCGCGGTTGAAGCGGCGCCAGTCGCGGAGCATTCCGAGGAACGAGGGGCTGATGAAGTGCGAGCGGCGGGCGAAGAGGCCTCGCGGGGTGCCGGAGTACTCGAAGCGGCCGCGCCCGTCGGAGACGGAGAAGCCCATGTGTGAGGGCTGGCTGGCGACGCCGATCTCCTCAAGCAGGGCTTCGAAGTTGGGGTAGTTGCGGTCGTTGAAGACGATGAACCCGGTGTCGATCCAGTGGGTCTCGTCGGCGGTGTCAACGCGGACTGTGTTGGTGTGGCCGCCAAGACGGTCGCTCGCCTCGTAGACGACGATCTCGTGCTCTGGGTGCAGCCGGTGGGCCGCCACGAGGCCGGAGATTCCGGTTCCGACAATCGCGATTCTCATCGGCAGATCAATACGGAGCCGAGGGCGAATCGGTTGCATCGGGTTCGTTGACCGCTATCCGTAGGGGCGGTATAGGAGCCGGTAGCCGAGCAGCTGGCTGACGGTCTCGAAGCGGTAGCCGCGGCCGCGCAGCGTGTCGATGATCTGCGGCAGCGCCGCCAGGGTCTCGCCGCGGGGGCCGCCGCCGTCGTGCATGAGGATGATCGAGCCGGGCTGGGTGGTGCCGACGATCGTGTTGTAGATGGCGCTGGTGCCCGGGGTCGACCAGTCGCGCGGATCGACGTCCCAGTTGATCGTCCGCATCCCGAGGCTGCCGGCGGTGGCGACGACGCTGGAGTTGACGGCGCCGCCCGGCGGGCGGAAGAGGCAGGGCTTGAAGTGGGTGTAGTCCTCGATCCTTTGGGCGGCGCCGGCGATCTGCGAGTAGCCGGGGTATTCGACGTGGTTCATCGTGTGGTCGCCGAGCTCGTTGCCTTCGGCGAGGATCTGGCGCATCGTCGCTTCGCGCCCGGGCATCTCCTGGCCGACCTCGAAGAAGGTCCCGTTGACGCCCTTTTCCCGCAGCACCTGGAGGAAGCCGGGCGTGTATTCGCTGGGCCCGTCGTCGAAGGTGAGGGCGACAACCTTGGCGTCGCGAGGGCCATTGGTCTCGAGCCCGGCGCTGCCGCCGGTGCAGCCGACCGCGCGCACCGGTCGCAGTCGGAAGGTGAGGCTTCCCTTCGCCGGCAGGGACTGGGCGCAGTCGCCACCGGGCTTGCAGCCCCGACTCTCGATCGCCCGCCAGTTGTAGTGGCGCGGGGCGAGGCCGGCGTCGGCGGGGACCAGCGAGACGACGAGCTTCTGCGGGCTCGGCCGCTTCACCGTCGCCCGGACGCTGCTCTTCTCGATCGGCTTGTCTTCGGCGTTGACGAGCTCCTGCCCGATGCGGCGGCCCGGCCTGCGCCCGCCGAGGCAGAGCCGCAGCTCGCCGCTACCACCGGGGTGGCTCAGCGCCAGGCAGAGGTAGCGGGAGGCGGCGCGCCTGGTATCGGGACGCGCTTCGAGTTGGGCGATCGGGATCGGCGCGGCGGTCCGCACCGTGAAGATCAGCTCGCGGCCGGCCTGCGAGAGCCCGGCGTGCGCGAGTCGCTGCGGCGGCGCGGCGGGCGCCGTTCCGGGGACGGCAAGGAGCGCCGCCGCCGCGAGGGCGAGGACGCACGGGATCTTGCGAGGGGGAGCGATTGCTGGGTGCCGGTGTGCCACGTGCGGAAGGCTGTCCATATTAAGCGCGAGGTTCGCCTCCGCAGCTACCTGGTCCCGATCGTGTTCGGAGGAGACGTGAGCTCCAGCCAGATTCAGAGGCGTCGCCGACCAGTTTTGGCGCTGCTGGCGGTCCTTGCCGTCCTGGCGGCGATCGGAGCGCTGCCCGCGTCCGCCGGAGCCGAAACCGGCGGGGCCGGCGGAGAAGTCGAAGAAGCGCCTGTTCTGAGCAACACGCCGTTCGACCGCCAAGGGATGTGGATCTGGTACCTCTCCCACTCCGAGAGCGGCAGCATCCCGGCGATCGTCGCCCGTGCGAAAAGCAACGACATCGGCACCGTCTACGTCAAGTCGGGGGATGGCGGCACCGTCTGGAGCCAGTTCACCAAAGCATTGGTCACGGCGCTGCATCAGGGCGGCCTCGATGTCTGCGCCTGGCAGTTCGTCTACGGCGACCACCCGGCGGCCGAGGCCCGTGTCGGGGCGATCTCGGTGCAGCGCGGCGCCGACTGCCTGGTGATCGACGCCGAGGGCGAATACGAAGGCAAGTACGCCGCCGCCGATCGCTACATGCGCACCCTGCGCGCCGACGTCGGCGAAACCTTCCCGGTTTCCCTCGCCGGTTTTCCCTACGTCGACTACCACCCCTCGTTCCCCTACTCGGTCTTCTTCGGCCCCGGCGGCGCCCAGTACAACCAGCCGCAGATGTACTGGAAGGCGATCGGCACCTCGGTCCGCACCGTCTTCGAGCACACCTACCTCTACAACCGCATATGGGGCCACCCGATCTATCCGATCGGGCAGACCTATGAAGGGCCCGGCAACGGACCGCTGCGGCTGTTCCGCCGCTTCGCCTCCTCCTACGGCGGCCTGCAGCCGAGCTGGTGGGACTGGCAGGAGACGAGCGCCAAGGAGTGGGGGGCGCTCGGGTCCAGCAGCGCCCTGCGGCCGCTGACCGGCTATCGCCAGAACCTCACCCAGCCACTGCTGAAGCGCGGCAGCCGCGGCGACATGGTCGTCTGGGCCCAGGAGCACCTGATCGCCGCCGGTCAGGAAGTTCCGGTCACCGGCATCTACGGGAAGCTCACCATCGCGGCCGTGAAGGCCTTCCAGGAAGGCCACGGGCTGCCGCTGGACGGGCAGATAGGGACGACGACCTGGAACGCGCTGCTGGCCTTCACGCCCTATCGGATGCGCTGGGCCGCGGCTCGGGCGCGGTCCGGGGCCTCGAGCAGCCGCGTGGCGCCGGCGAGCCAGCCGCTCTCGGCGTCGCTGCCCGCAAAGGGCTACGAGATAAACCCGGGCCCGACGCCCTAGGCGGCCGCGCCTAGGCGGAGATCTTGGTGTCGAGCCGGCCCAGGGTGGGCGACTCGATCGAGATCTCGTCGCCGTCGGCGAGCCAGACCTTCGGGTCGCGGACGCTGCCGACCCCGTCCGGAGTCCCGGTCGAGACGATGTCGCCCGGCTCCAGGGTCATCAGCGTCGAGAGGTGCGAGAGCAGCTGGGGGATGCTGAAGATCAGATTCGCGGTCGAGTCGCCCTGCATCTGCTCGCCGTTGAGGCGCAGCGTGATCTCGATCCCGTCGTGGGGGCCCGCCTCGTCGGGGGTGACGAGCGCCGGTCCGCAGGGGGCGGAGCCGTCGAAGACCTTGCCAGACATCCACTGCGATGTCGCGAACTGGAGGTTGCGGGCGGAGAGGTCGTTGAGGAGCGTGTAGCCGGCGATGTGGTCGAGCGCCTCGGCCTCGTCGACTTCCTTGGCGCGGCGGCCGACGACGAAGGCGACCTCGGCCTCATAGTCGACCTTGCTTGCCGGGGGCAGCTGGACCGTGGCCCCGGCCGGCGCCAGCGCGTTGCGGTACTTGCCGAAGATCGTCGGGCTCGCCGGAGCGTCCATCCCCGCCTCGGCGGCGTGCTTGCCGTAGTTGAGGCCGATGCAGACGATCTTCTCCGGGTCGGGAATCGGCGCCAGCAGGGAAACCGCGGCCCGCGGGTGGGCAGGCGTGCCGGTGTTGCCGAACGTCCCCCGCAGGTCGTCGACCCGGCCGGCGGCGATCAGCTCCCGCAGGCTGCCCCGGTGGGGCTCGCCGAGGGCGGCCCAGGCATCGACGACGCGCTCGTCCTCGAGCACCCCGGCCCGCGCCCCGTCGCCGGCGTCGTAGCTGACCAGCCTCATGCCGGGCAGCGTAGATCACCGGCGCCGGGGAGCGCGGGCACCGGGCTCAGGCCTGGGCCACCTCGGGCTCCCGCTCCAGCGCGGTCCCGACCAGCGTCTCGCGTTCGATCTCGCTCTCGCGGACCAGCCAGAGAGAGAGGACGGAACCGGCGAACGCGAGAATCGCCCCGAGGATGAGGATCTGGTTGAGGCCGTGGAGGAACCCCTGTTCGGCGGCGTTGCGGGTCAGCTCCCGTGCCTGCTGGGGGACCGCCGAGAGCGCCTGAGACAGGGCGTCCGAGGAGGTCGCCTCGACCAGGCTGCGCGCTTCGCTGCCGCTGAGCGCGGCGCCGGCGACTTCCTGCGTCTTGGCGGCGCCGGCGCCGAGGAACACAGCTCCCCAGGCGGCGATGCCGACGGCGATGCCGACCTGGCGGAAGGTGTCGTTGATCCCCGCCGCCATGCCGCTGCGCTCCTTTGGGACGACGCTGAGGGCGACGTCGGCGATGACCGGGTTGAGCAGGCCGACGCCGATGCCGCTGATCACGAACCCGGCCAGCAGCGCCGTCCATTCCGAGTTGAGATCGAGGCCCGCCATCAGCGCCAGGCCGACGCCGGTGAGGGCGAGTCCGCCGCTCATCAGGTATCGCGCCTGCACTCGCGCCAGCGCGATCCCGGCGAACGGGGCGACGACGAAGGAGGCGACCGTGATCGGCAGGTAGCGAATGCCAGCTTCGACCGGGGAGAGCCCGAGGAAGCTCTGTAGGTACAGGGTCAGGTAGAGGAAGAGCGCGAACAGCGAGCCTGAGACCGCGAACGCCGCCAGCTGCACGCCGGTGAAGGCCCGGCGGCGGAAGAGTGAGAGCGGCAGCATCGGCTCGGCGACCCTCTGCTCGATCGCGACGAAGGCCGCGATTAGCAGCGCAGCGCCGGCGAAGAGGGAGACGATCAGGGCGCTGCCCCAGCCCTCGTCGTTGCCGCGCACCAGCGCCAGCACGAGCAGGAACAGGGCGGTCGAGAACGAGACCAGACCGCCCCAGTCGATCCGGGTCGCGTTGGGATCACGCGACTCCGCCAGCTTCCAGTAGGTGACGGCGATCGCGGCGACGCCGATCGGCACGTTGAGCAGGAACACCGACTGCCAACCGAGCCCATCGGTCAGCAGGCCGCCGACCAGGGGGCCGATCGCGACGGCGATTCCGATCGTCGCCCCGTAGATGCCCATCGCCATCCCGCGCTCGGGCCCGCTGGGGAACTCCTGCGCGACGAGGGCGAGGGAGACGGCGAACATGATCGCGCCGCCGACGCCCTGCAGCCCGCGGGCGAGGTTGAGGAAGGTCGGGTCGGGGGCCAGGGCGCAGAGCAGCGACGCCACGGAGAAGATCCCGAGGCCGATCGCGAAGACCCGCCGCCGTCCCAGCCGGTCCGCCAGGGACCCGGCCGTGAGGACCAGCGCCGCCAGCGAGAGGGCGTAGGCGTCGATCACCCACTGCAGATCGGTGAAGCTGCCGCCGAGGTCCTTTTGGATCGCCGGCAGGGCGGTGTTGACCACGGTGATGTCGAGCAGCAGCATGAAAGTGGCGACACAGACCGCGCCGAGCGTCCACCATTTGCGATTCATTTAGGTCTCCTGGGCATCGGGTACAATTCGTAAGGAAGCCTTGTCAGGCTGCCTGATCATCCGACCTTATCAGGCTCCCTTACTAAATGACCGCTCATCCCGACACCCCCCTGCGCCAGATCCCCCTCACGGGCCTTCTCGAGATCGCCATCAAGGCGATGCTTGCCGAGTTCCGCGTGGACTTGGTCGAGGCCGGCTACGGGGACATCCGCCCCACCCACGGCTGCGTATTCCGCTTCGTCCGCGAAGAGGGGATGCGGCTGACCGAGCTCGCAACCCTTGCCGGCATGACCAAGCAGTCGGTGGGCGAGGTGGTCGACGACCTGTTCGTTCGCGGCTACGTCGAGCGGATCCCCGATCCCGCCGACCGTCGCGCCAAGCTGATTCGCCTCACCGAGAAGGGCGAACAGGCCCAGACCGTCGGTTTCGGTCTCTTCGCCCAACTCGAGGAGCGCTGGTCCGAATGCTACGGTGCCGACCGGCTCGCCCAGCTGCGCGACCTGCTCGAAGAGATCGCCGCGGCCGAGATGCCCCAAGCCGTTCCCGAGCTCGCCCCCGCAGAGCTCGCGAACGCCTAGCATCCGCTAGCTTTGCGGCCGGGCCGCAGTCCCAAGGCCCACCCGAGTTTTCCTCGGGGGCGTAGCTCAGCTGGTTAGAGCGCCGGCCTGTCACGCCGGAGGTCGCGGGTTCGAGTCCCGTCGCTCCCGTATCAGCGGAAACCGCATTATAAGTGCGGGATTCCGCCAGAGGAAGCGGCATTCGCCGCCAAGCCATTTCGGGTGTGGGTACCGCCTTTGGGTACCAACCCCGCCCAAGATGGGCATAAAAGCGATGGTCTTTCAAGCCGAAGGTCGCGGGTTCGACTCCCGTCGGGCGCATTCCGTTCCTCTCCGTTTCGTTCCGCTATTCGGCTCTGCCAAGCGGAACCTCGCCGATTCTCCCCAAGCTCGCCCTCCGCCGCCTACCGCACGGTTCCTGGGCTTGCCAGTGGTTCGCGGCTACATTTTGGCTACATCCGACGGCGTACCGCAGGGGATGCGCGGAGGCACGGCGTGGGGCGAGGCTGGCTGCCACCCCGTCGATCATCGCACCGCCCCGCGGAGGGCGGGCCGCGCCATCGGC
>DATAIY010000140.1:0-6603 GCA_036262475.1 Solirubrobacterales bacterium | reverse complement strand
TTCGAGCACCTCTCCTCCCACCAGCAGCGGATCTGGCTGCGGGAAATGATCGAGACCGGGGCCCACCGCCAGCCGCGCGACGACGAGGAGAAGCACCGCCTGCTGCACCGGCTGATCGACGTCTTCCAGTTCGAGCGTTTCCTCGAGAAGGCGTATTTGGGCCAGAAGATGTTCTCGATCGAGGGGCTCGACGTGGTCGTGCCGATGCTCGACGAGCTGGTCACACTCTCGCACCGCTCCGGCGCCGAGGAGGTCGTCTTCGGGATGGCCCACCGCGGCCGGCTCAGCGTCCTCGCGCACAACCTCGGACGACCGGTCGAGTCGATCCTGGCCGAGTTCGAGGGCTCGAAGCGGATCGAGGCGGTCAAGGCCGTCGCGGCGATCCCCCACGGCGGCACCGGCGACGTCAAGTACCACTACGGGCACCGCGGGGTCTACGAGACCTACGCCGGCGAGAAGATCTCGGTCCGCCTCTACCCCAACCCCAGCCACCTCGAGTTCGTCGACCCGGTGGTCACCGGCGGCGCCCGCTTCCTCCAGTCCGAATTCGAAGGCGCCGAGCTGCGACACGACCCGAAGCGGGCGGTTCCGGTCCTGCTCCACGGCGACGCCGCCTTCCCGGCCCAGGGAGTCGTCGCCGAGACGCTCAACCTGCAGGCGCTGAAGGGCTACAGCACCGGCGGCACCGTCCACATCGTCCAGAACAACCAGGTCGGGTTCACCACCGACCCCGAGGAGGCCCGCTCGACCCCCTACGCGGCCGACATGGCGAAGGGGTTCAACGTGCCGATCGTCCATGTCAACGCCGACGACGTCGAGGCCTGCACGGCCGCCGTGCGGCTGGCGATGTCCTACCGCGAGCGCTGGAGCCGCGATGTCGTGATCGACGTCATCGGCTACCGCCGCTTCGGCCACAACGAGACCGACGAGCCCGCCTACACGCAGCCGACGATGGCTGCGGCGATCAAGTCCCACAAGCCCGTATCCGAGATCTACGCCGAGAAGCTGATCGGCGAGGGAACGGCCAGTGCGGAGGATGTCAGCCGCGAGTCCGAGCAGCGCAAGGAGGAGATGTCGGCGGCGCTGAAGGGGCTGCGGGAGAAGATGGAGGCGGGTGATTACGAGGACCCGACGGTTACTGGCATCACCACCAGCACCGGCGAACTGCTCGACCGCACGGCCAGCCCACCGGTCGAGACCGCCGTCCCCGCCGACAAGCTGCGCGCGCTCAACGAGGCGCTGTTGAAGACGCCCGAGGGATTCAACGTCCACCGCAAGCTGCGCCGCCCGCTCGGCAAGCGCATCGAGGCGCTCGAGCAGGGCAAAATCGACTTCGGCCAGGCCGAGGCCCTCGCCTTCGGCTCGCTTCTTACCGAGGGTGTCCACATCCGCCTCACCGGCCAAGACAGTGAGCGTGGCACCTTCTCCCACCGCCACCTCGTCCTCCACGACGAGAACACCGGCCTCAAGTACACGCCGATGAAGAACCTCGAGCACGCCTCGGCGCCCTTCGAGCTCCACAACAGCCCGCTCTCGGAGGTCGCCTGCCTCGGCTTCGAGTACGGCTACTCGGCGGCGACCCCAAGCGCGCTGGTCCTCTGGGAGGCCCAGTTCGGCGACTTCGCCAACGCCGCTCAGGTGATCGTCGACAGCTTCATCGTCTCCGGCGAGGCGAAGTGGGGCCAGACCAGCCGCCTGACGATGCTGCTTCCGCACGGATACGAGGGCTCCGGGCCCGAGCACTCGAGCGCCCGCATCGAGCGCTTCCTCGCCCTCGGCGCCGAGGGCAACATCCGCATCGCCTATCCGACCACCGCCGCCCAGTACTTCCACCTGCTGCGTCGCCAGGCGCTGATCCGCAAGCCGCGGCCGCTGATCGTCTTCACCCCCAAGGGCCTGCTGCGCCTCGACCGTGCCACCGCCAGCCTCGAGGACCTGACCGAGGGGGAGCTGCACTTCATCCTCGACGACCCCAAGGCGGCGGACCGGCGCGAGACGGTCGAGCGGCTGGTGCTGTGCACCGGCAAGGTGTACTTCGACATCGACGCCAGCGAGCGGCGGGAGGGAGCCGAGAACGTCGCTATCGCCCGCGTCGAGGTGCTCTACCCGTTCGCCAGGGAACAACTGCAGAGCCTGATCGCCAGCTACCCGAACCTGAAGGAGATCGCCTGGGTCCAGGAGGAGCCGCGCAACATGGGCGCCTGGAAGGTGATGTCCCGCCGCATGCCCGGCGTGCTGCCCGAGGGCGTCGACCTCGCCTACATCGGCCGCCCCGGACGAGCCAGCACCGGTGAGGGTTACTCGGGTGCCCACGCGCTCGAGCAGGAACGGATCGTGCTCACCGCCCTTACACCCGGCGCCTGATCGCCGATGCCCGGGCGCCCGTTCGAGAAGCCCGTCCCGGGGCGCCTGTTCGTCTGGGTCAAGCGCCTCTCCTGGATCGAGCTGGCGATCTTCTCGGCGCTGATCCTCTTCTGGCTGGTGCCGGGGTTCGAAACCGAGACGATGGTGTTCGGTTGGGCGCACGGGATCGGTTTCGTCGCCCTCTGCGTGGTGATCTGGATCGCCGCAATTCGCCACGAGGCTCCTTACACCCTGCTCGCCGCGACCCTTACCCCGGTCGGCCCGGTCGGGAGTGTGATCGGGATCGAACTGATCGAGCGCAAGGGGTGGGGAATCGCCGACCCGGACGGCCGGGGGGTCGATCGGTCCCAAAGCGCGCCCGATCGAACCTAAAGCGGTTAACTCCGCTTGACCGCGCGGAGTTCAGGCGGTATAGCTAATCGCTGACTGTTCCTCCGGACAGTCCCGTCAAGGGGGAACAGCCGCGTCGGCATCCCTCCCTGGCTACCGACGCGCAGGTGCTGTGAGGGTCGCGCGGACCCCCCTGCCTCCCGCGGCCCCGCTGCGCCTACCCTTTCAGCTTGCGCAGCACGGTTTGCAAGATACCGCCGTTTATGAAGTAGGTGACCTCGTTGGGAGTGTCGAGGCGTACGGTTGCCGTGAACTCCTTCGAGGAACCGTCATCGCTTCTGGCAGTGACACTCACCGACTTCGCCTCGCCGTCCTCGAGGTCGCCGAAGTCGAAGCTCTCCTCGCCGCTGAGGCCGAGTGACTCGACACTCACACCGTCGGCGAACTGGAGCGGCAGCACACCCATGCCGATCAGGTTGGAACGGTGGATGCGCTCGAAGCTCTCGGCGATCACCGCTCGTACCCCGAGCAGCTTCGTACCCTTCGCCGCCCAGTCGCGGGAGGAACCAGATCCGTACTCCTTGCCCGCCAGTACCACCAGCGGCACGCCTTCCTCAGCATAGGACATCGCGGCGTCGTAGATCGCCATCTCCTCACCGTCGGGGAAGTGTCGGGTGAAGCCACCCGCCCGATCCACCAGCTGGTTGCGGAGGCGGATGTTGGCGAAGGTGCCGCGGATCATCACCTCATGGTTGCCCCGACGGGAGCCGTAGGAGTTGAAGTCGGCCGGTTCCACCCCCTGATCGACCAGCCAACGGCCGGCGGGGCCGTCGCGTTTGATCGCGCCGGCGGGCGAGATGTGGTCGGTGGTTATCGAGTCGCCCAGGACCGCCAGAGCGCGCGCGCCGGCGATCGGCTCGACCCCGGGTGGGTCGGCCGGCATCTGCTCGAAGAAGTTCGGCTGGCGCACATAGGTCGAGTTGGGCCAGGTGTAGCGATCGCCCTCGGGGATCTCGACCGCGTTCCAGGTCTCATCGCCGGAGAACACCCCGGCGTAGTTGCGAGCGAACATCTCCGAGGCGACCGAGGCGCCGACCACCTCCTTGATCTCGCTCGCGCCGGGCCAGATGTCCCGCAGGTAGACCGGCTCGCCGTCGGAGCCCACACCCAGCGGCTCGCCGGCGAGGTCGATGTCCATCCGCCCGGCGAGGGCGTAGGCGACCACCAGCGGCGGGCTGGCGAGGTAGTTCGCCTTCACGTCCTGATTGATCCGCCCCTCGAAGTTGCGGTTGCCGGAGAGCACCGCGCAGACCGCCAGGTCCTTCTCGGCGATCGCGGCGGAGATCTCCTCCGCCAGCGGGCCGGAGTTGCCGATGCAGGTGGTGCAGCCGTAGCCGACCAGGTTGAACTGGAGGGCGTCGAGGTACTCGGTCAGGCCGGCGCGCTCGAGGTACTCGGTGACGACGGTCGAGCCGGGCGCAAGCGAAGTCTTCACCCAGGGCTTGCGGGTGAGGCCACGCTTGACCGCGTTGCGGGCGAGCAGGCCGGCGCCGACCATGACGCTTGGGTTGGAGGTGTTGGTGCAGCTGGTGATCGCCGCGATCACCACCCTGCCGTGGTCGAGCTCGGCGCGGGTGCCGTCGGCCATCGTCACCTCGATCGCGTCGTTCGAGCTACGCGGGGCCCTCGCCGCGGCGGAACCGCTGACCGCCGGGCGCGGCTGGCCACGCTCGTCGTCGTGATCCTCGGCCGGCGGGTCCGACGCCGGGAAGGACTCTTCGATCGCCTCATCACGGCCGTTGCCCATCTGCTTCGCGGCGTCCGGATCGAACTCCGCCATCGCCTCCAGGAACGACTCCTTCGCCTGCGAGAGCGGCACCCGATCCTGCGGTCGTTTGGGGCCGGCGATGCTGGGGACGACCTCGCCCAGATCGAGCTCCAGGAGGTCGGAGAAGACCGGATCCTCGGAGCTCTGGTCGTGGAACATCCCCTGCTCGCGGGAGTAGGCGTCGACGAGCTCGATCGTCTCGGTCGGGCGACCGGTGAGGTCGAGGTAGCGCAGCGTCTCGGCGTCGACCGGGAAGATCGCGCAGGTGGAGCCGAACTCCGGCGACATGTTGCCCAGCGTCGCCCGGTCGGCGAGCCCCAGGGTCGAGAGCCCGGGGCCGAAGAACTCGACGAACTTGGAGACGACGCCGCGACGCCGCAGCACCTCGGTCACCGTCAGAACCAGATCGGTCGCCGTCGCCCCCTCCGGCAACTCGCCGCCGAGCTTGAAGCCGACCACCTGGGGCAGCAGCATCGAGATCGGCTGGCCGAGCATCGCCGCCTCGGCCTCGATCCCGCCGACGCCCCAACCGAGGACGCCGAGGCCGTTGACCATGGTGGTGTGGGAGTCGGTGCCGACCAGGGTGTCGGGATAGGCGCGTCGGGTCCCGTCGGTCTCGCGGCTGTAGACGACCTGGGCCAGGTACTCGAGGTTGACCTGGTGGCAGATCCCGGTCGCCGGCGGCACCACGCGGAAGTTGTCGAAGGAGTGCTGGCCCCACTTCAGGAACGAGTAGCGCTCGTAGTTGCGCTCGAAGTCATGCTCGGCGTTGATCGCGAAGGCGCGCTCGTTGCCAAAGGCATCGACCTGGACCGAGTGGTCGATCACGAGGTCGACGTCGACGAGCGGGTTGATCGCCGCCGGGTCGCCGCCGATCTCCTCCATCGCGTCGCGCATCGCCGCCAGATCGACCACGGCCGGCACGCCGGTGAAGTCCTGCATCAGGACCCGTGCCGGCTGGAAGGGGATCTCGACGCTGGGCTCGGCCGCCGCGTCCCAGCTGGCGATCGCCTCGACGTCGGCGGCGGACACCGAGACGCCGTCCTCCAGCCGCAGGACGTTCTCCAGCAGGACCTTGACCGAGTAGGGCAGGCGGGCGACGTCGAATCGCTCCTGCAGGGCCTCCAGGCGGAACACCTCGTACTCGCGCCCGCTCACCTCGAGGGTGGAACGGGCGCCAAAGGAATCGCTGCTCATCTTCTGTCCTCCAAAGTCGTGGTCTACCTCTTCTCCTTCGAATGGCCGGCAGCGACCTCGGCCGCCGCCCTCTGCCCTGCCGCCCCACTGGCCGTCCGCACCGCGATTCCGGGGCTGACGAGTCCGACGTGGGCGAGGAACCGCTGCTGCACTGGCGCCACCACGACCTCGACCTTGTCCGCCTCGATCGCCCTCACCGTTCCGCGCGCGACCTCCTCAGGGGTGGAGGTGCCCAGCCCCGCCGGCGGCGTCGCCCCCGACTCGGCGAACATTCCGGCCTCGCGGATGAACCCGGGTGAGACGATCGATACGCCGATCCCCTGCGAACTGAGATCGGCGCGCAGCCCCAGGGCGAAACCGCGCAGGCCGAACTTGGTCGCATTGTAGATCGAAGAGTGTGGGCTCGGCGCCTTGCCCGAGAGCGAGGCGACGAAGACGAGATGACCGGAGCCCTTCTCCAGCATCGCCGGGTAGAGCGCCTGGGCCAGCAGCATCGGCGACTCCAGGTTCACCCGCAGCGCCCGCTTCACCTCCTCGGCGCTGAACTCCTCCATCCTCCCGGCGGCCGGCAGACCGGCGTTGGCGACGAGCAGGTCGACCGCTCCGGCCATGGCGGCCAGCGCCTCGGCGGCGCCGGTTTCGGCCAGATCGGAGGGGACGATCCGGTGGCCGTCGCCAGGCAGCTCGGCGGCGAGGGCCTCGAGCGCCTCCGGCTTGCGGGCGCTCAGCACCAGGCTGGCGCCGCGCTGGGCGAGGGCCACGGCGATCGCTCGGCCGAGGCCCCCAGTGGCGCCGGTGAGGAGTGCTGTGCGGCCGGCAAGGTCCATCCCAAAGCCCAAGCTAGCAGCCGTGCTGCCGACAGGAATCTGGGATGCAAGTGCGAA
>DATAIY010000139.1:0-10245 GCA_036262475.1 Solirubrobacterales bacterium | reverse complement strand
GCCCTCGGAGATGAACTCGGTGTCGATCCCCAGCCGGCCGGCCGCTCGGGCGGCGTCGGCGGGTGGCACGGGGCAGGGCCCGAGAACGGACAAACCTGCCCGCCCGCGGGGCCCTGCCCCGTGACAGGCCCCGCCGCCGAGTGCCTCCGTCCCTAGAGAATCTCTGCCAGCCGCTTCTCGAGAGCCGCCGAGATCTCGTCTCGGACCGGCCCCTCGGCCAGCCGTTCCACCAGTGACTCGAGGAACCCTTCGATGATCAGCGACTTGGCGGCGGCGGGGTCGAGGCCACGGGAGGTCAGGTAGAAGAGCTGCTCCTTGTCGATCTGAGCGATCGCGGCCGCGTGGGTGCAGCGGACGTCGTCGGCGAGGATCTCCAGGCCGGGGATCGCGTCGGCGTGGGCCTCGGTCGAGAGCAGCAGGTTGCGGCTCTCCTGGAAGGCGTCGGTCTGCTGGGCGCCGGGGTCGACCTTGATCATGCCCCGCCAGACCGCCGTGGCTCCGGCGGCGAGGACGCCGCGGAAGGCGAGGTCGGAGTTGGTGTTCGGCGCCGCGTGCTCCTGGGTGGTGTCGTAGTCGAGGTGCTGACCGGGCCCGCCGGCGTAGCCGCCGGTGACCCGCGCCTCGGAGCCCGGCCCCGCCAGCTTGGTCTCCATCCGCACCTTGCCGCGGGCGGAGCCGAAGCCGAGGGCGGCCCAGTCCAGGCGCCCGTCGCGCTCCACCTGTGCCCGCTGGGTGGCGAAGATCCAGGCCGACTCGGAGATGTCCTGGGTGTTGACGTAGCGCAGGGTCGCGGCCTGGCCAACGCTCAGCTCGACGACCGAGTTGAGCATCGCGTCGACCTCGTCATCAGGCGAGGACCAGTGCTCCCAGACCTCGGCCTCGGCGCCCTCCGCGAGCACGATCAGGGTCCGCCAGCTGATCGCGGCACCATTGGCGTCGACCGGCACCTCGATGCGGATCGGCTCCGCAACCTTGACGCCGCGCGGAACGTGCACCAGCACGCCGTCGCGCCAGCTCGCCTCGTTGCGGGCGACGAAGGGGTCTTCGATCGGGACCAGGGAGCCAAGGTGCTCGTGTAGAAGCTCGGCGTGGGATGAGAGGGCCTCGGCAAGTGAGACCACGGTCGCGCCCCCTCCTCCGCTGACGTCCACGTCGGCGTCGGCCGGCACGTAGGAGCCGATGTCGAGGTCAGAGAGGTCGGTGAATTCCCAGCCCTTCGCCTTCTGGTCGGGCAGGCGCAGGCTCTCCGTCAGAGAGGCGCCCCTCTGGCGCCTCTCTGAAAGCCATGCCGGTTCGGTCGCCACCTCAGCCAATTGACCCCTCCATCTGCAACTCGATCAGCCGGTTGAGCTCGACCGCGTACTCCATCGGCAGCTCTTTGGTGACCGGCTCGATGAAGCCGTTGACGATCATCTTCGAGGCCTCCTCCTCGTCGAGGCCGCGGCTCTGCAGGTAGAAGAGCTGCTCGTCGCCGATTTTCGAGACCGTCGCCTCGTGGCCGACGTCGGCGTCGTTCTCGTCGATCCGGATCGTCGGGTAGGTGTCCGAACGCGAGTCCTCGTCGAGCAGCAGCGCGTCGCAGACGACCTTGGAACGCGATTCGGTCGCCCCGTCGGCGACCTCGAGCAGCCCGCGGTAGGTGGCCCGCCCGCCGTCCTTGGAGATCGACTTGGAGAAGATCGAGGACGAGGTGCGCGGTGCCGCGTGGATGATCTTGCCGCCGGCGTCCTGATGCTGTCCGGCGCCGGCGAAGGCGATCGAGAGGATCTCGCCGTGTGCTTCGGGGCCCATCAGGTAGATCGACGGGTACTTCATCGTCAGTTTCGAGCCGAGGTTGCAGTCGACCCACTCCATCGTCGCCTTCTCGTGCGCGACGGCGCGCTTGGTGACGAGGTTGTAGACGTTCTGGGACCAGTTCTGGACCGTCGTGTAGCGGACTCGTGAGCTCTTTTTGGCGACGATCTCGACCACCGCGGAGTGCAGCGAGTCGCTGGAGTAGACCGGCGCCGTGCAGCCCTCGATGTAGTGGACGTCGGCACCCTCCTCGCAGATGATCAGCGTCCGCTCGAACTGGCCCATGTTCTCGGTGTTGATCCGGAAGTAGGCCTGTAGCGGCATCTCAACCTTGACCCCGGCTGGCACGTAGACGAAGGAGCCGCCCGACCAGACGGCGGAGTTGAGCGCCGCCAGTTTGTTGTCGTTGGCCGGGATGATCGTCGCCCAGTGCTCGCGGACGAGGTCCTCGTGCTCGCGCAGCGCCGTGTCCATGTCGGTGAAGATCACGCCCTGGGCCTCGAGCTTCTCGTTGACCTGGTGGTAGACCACCTCGGACTCGTACTGAGCGCCGACGCCAGAGAGGAACTTGCGCTCCGCCTCGGGGATGCCGAGCCGGTCGAAGGTGTTTTTGATGTCCTCGGGAACCTCGCTCCAGTCGCGGCTGTTCTTCTCCGAGGCGCGGACGAAGTAGTGGATGTCGTCGAAGTCGATCTGGCCGAGGTTGCCGCCCCATTCCGGGGTCGGTCGCGAGTAGAAGTGTTCGAGCGCCTTGAGGCGGAACTCACGCATCCACTGCGGCTCATTCTTGTAATCGGAAATCGATTCGACGATCTCGCGCGAGAGCCCCTTCGGCGCTTTGTAGGCGTAGCCGGACTCCGAGTCGTGGAATCCGAACTTCTCCTTGTAGTCGGCGTTGATGCCGGCTAGATCTCTTTTCTCTGCGACTACCTCGGGCGTTGCCATGTTCAGTCGACCTCCAGGGTGATGGTGTCGTCCTCGATGGCTATCGGGAACGTTTGCACCGGGGCGAAAGCTGGGAGCGTCTTCGGCCTGCCGGTGCTCAGGTCGAAGAGTGAACCGTGACGGGGACATTCGACGGTGCAGCTGGCCGAGTCGAACTCGCCCTCGGCAAGCGGGCCGTTGTCGTGGGAGCAGCGGTCCTCTATCGCGTACAGCGTTCCTTCGCAGTTGAAGACGCCGATCTTGCGCCCGTCGTGCTCGACCAAGCGCGTGGCGCCGGGCGGGAGCTCGGAGGCTGGGCAGACGGCGATCGTGGTTCCTGCGGTTTCGGTCAAGGGGGTGCGCTGTTCCGATGATAATGCGAATCGAGACTTAATCCTACTTCTACAGTCGGATTTTAGCGGCTGGGCCCGGTGGGCCGCACGCGTAACAGAGCCTTGACTTAGGAGGCCACCAGGGTGAGAGGATCGAGACGCGATGAATTTTCGCCGCTGGCGCGGTCTCAATCGCATCAGAAAGTTTTCGAGGAGAGGATGAAGCGATGAGTGAGAGGACGAGTTATGTGCCCGGCACCCCGAGTTGGGTCGACCTGGGAACGCCCGACGTCGACGCCGCAGCCGAGTTCTACACCGGCCTGTTCGGCTGGGAGGTGCCGCCCAACGAAAACGTCGAGCAGACCGGCGGCTACCGGCGGGCGACGAAGGGCGGGGCGGACGTCGCCGGGATGATGCCGCTGATGCAGGAGGGCCAGCCGCCGGCCTGGTCGACCTACATCTCGGTCGAGGACGCCGACGCCACCGCGGCCGCCGTCAAAGAGGCGGGCGGGGCTGTCTACGCGGAGCCGATGGACGTCATGGACCTCGGCCGGATGGCGATCTTCGCCGACCCGAGGGGCGCCGTCTTCGGCCTCTGGCAGCCCGGGACGTTTCCCGGTGCGGGCCGCGTCAACGAGCCCGGCGCCGTCTCCTGGAACGAGCTCAACACCCGTGACCCCGATGGCGCCAAAGCCTTCTACGGCGCCGTCTTCGGCTGGTCCTTCGACGACCACGACATGGGAGAGATGGGGATCTACACCGAGTGGAAGCTCGGCGAGGACCCGATCGGCGGCATGATGGACATGCGCGGGCGCGTTCCTGACGAGGTCCCCGCCCACTGGCTCGTCTATTTCGCCGTCGCGGACACCGACGCAGCGGTCGAGAAGGTGAAGGAGCTCGGTGGTGGCGTCGCCTTCGGCCCGATCGATATCCCGGCCGGGCGCTTCGCCGTGATACACGACCCATGGGGGGCGATGTTCACCGTGATCAAGCTGGCCGAGATGACCGAGGGGCGCTAGACCTGCTCGTGGTCGGCGGCCGCCTCCGCGGGGTCGCCGCTCTCGCCCTCGTCCTCCCATTCGGCGGGCTGGCCGAGGCTGGCGCTCTTGACGATCTTCAGGCCGAGCATCGCGCACTTCATCCGCGTCGCCGAGATGTCGATGCCGAGCAGCTCGAGGACGTAATCCTTGGGCAGCCGCAGCAGCTGCTCGCGCGATTTTCCGATCAGCTCGTCGGTCAGCAGTGAGGTCGCCGCGGTCGAGATCGCGCAGCCTTTGCCCTCGAAGGCGATCTCGGCGACCCGGTCGGAGTCGTCGAGTCGGATCATCACGTGCTGCTCGTCACCGCAGAGGGGGTTGGTGTCCTCGAACTCGAGGTCGGGGTCGTCGATGTGGCCGAAGTTATGGGGCCGCTTGTAGTGCTCGAGGATCTGATCTCGGTAGAGCTCGTCCATGCCACCGAGGCTAGCGAAGCCCGCGGTCCTGGCCGGCAGAGGGAGACAATTGTCGAGTTGTCCTCCCCATGGCGGGGGCAACTCGCAAATCGACCCATCGATCTTCCGAGGGTGGTCTGGCAAACCCCGACTGGGAGGTCGCATGCCTGTTCGTCGCCTGCCCTGCTCGCTGTCCTCGCCGTCGCTCTCCTCGGTGCGGCGGGGGAATTTGAGTTTGACGACGATGCTGGGGGCGCTAGAGACCGAACACCCGCCGGGCGTCTTCGAGTCCGTCGACGAGACGGTCGATCTCGCCCGGCGTCGTGTAGACGCCGAAGCTGGCGCGGGCCGTTGCGGCGACCCCGAGGCGGTCCATGAGAACTTGGGCGCAGTGGTGGCCGGCGCGGACCGCGACTCCGTGGCGGTCGAGGATCTCGGAAACGTCGTGGCCGTGGATGCCCTCGATCTCGAAGGAGACCGGGCCGATCCGCTCGGGGCCCCGCGGCGGGCCGAAGACCTGCAGGCCGGGGACCTCGGCCACCCGTTGCAGCGTGTAGTCGGCGATCTGGCGCTCGTGCTCCCGCACGGACTCCATCCCAATCGCGTCGAGCCAGCGCAGCGCCGAGGCGATCCCGATCGCCTGCGCGATCGCCGGCGTCCCCGCCTCGAAGCGGGCGGGCGGGTCGGCGTAGGTGGTGCCGGTACGGGTGACCTTGCGGATCATCGAGCCGCCGCCGAGGAAGGGCGGCATCTGGCGCAGCAGGTCCAGGCGGGTCCAGAGCGCCCCGATCCCGGTCGGCCCGTAGAGCTTGTGCCCGGTCAGCGCGTAGAAGTCGACACCCAGCTCGCCGACGTCGACCGGCAGCTTCGGCGCCGCCTGGGCGCCGTCGCAGAGAATCAGGGCGCCGGCGTCGTGGGCGAGCCTGGCGATCTCGGCGACTGGGTTCTCGGTCCCGAGCACGTTGGAGACGTGCGCCACCGCGACGAGCTTCGGACCGCGTTCCAGAAGCTCCGCGAGCGCTCCCATCTCGAGCAGCCCGCCGTCGTCGATCGGCGCCCAGTCGATCTCGGCGCCGACCCGCTCCACCAGCTGCTGCCAGGGGACGATGTTGGAGTGGTGCTCCATCTCGGTCAGGACGATGCGGTCGCCCTCGCCGACGTTGGCGTCTCCCCAGGCCCGGGCGACGAGGTTGATCGCCTCGGTCGCGTTGCGGACGAAGACGACCTCGCGACGATCGCCGGCACCGATGTGGTCGGCGACCGTCGCCCGCGCCCCCTCGTAGGCTTCGGTCGCCTCGGCGGAGAGGGTGTGGGAGCCGCGGTGGACGTTGGCGTGGTGGCGGCGCTCGTAGCGGTCGACCGACTGGATCGAGGCGAGGACGCGCTGGGAGCTGGCGCCGCTGTCGAGGTAGGCGACCGGTTGGCCGTGAACCTCGCGCTCGAGAGCGGGAAAGGCGGAGCGGACCTTCTCGATCGAGAACGACGCCGCGGGGGCGGGACTCTTCGCGGTCGCCGGCTCCATCATCGCGAGGTCAGGCGGTGGCGCCCGCCTCGACCTCCTCGCGGATCCAGCCGTAGCCCTTCTCCTCGAGCACGCCGACCAGCTCCGGGCCGCCTTCCTTGACGATCCGGCCCTCGAACATGACGTGGACGAAGTCCGGCTTGACCATGTGCAGGATGCGCTGGTAGTGGGTGATGATGAGGACGCCCATGTCGGGGCCGGCGAACTTGTTGACGCCCTCGGCGACAGTGCGCAGGGCGTCGATGTCGAGGCCGGAGTCGGTCTCGTCGAGAACCGCTATCTCCGGCTTCAGCAGCGCCAGCTGCAGCAGCTCCATCCGCTTCTTCTCGCCGCCGGAGAAGCCGTCGTTGAGGTAGCGGCTGGAGAAGTCTTTGGGGATGTTCGCCAGCGCCATCGCCTCCTGGGCGACCTTGGCGAAGTCTTTGATCTTGATCGCGTCCTCGCCGCGCGCCTCGCGCTGGGAGTTGATGATCATCCGCAGGTACTTGCTGACCGAGACGCCGGGGATCGCGACCGGGTACTGGAAGGCCATGAAGAGGCCCGCCTGCGAGCGGACGTCGGGAGCGGCCTCGGTGATGTCCTCGCCCTTGAAGTGGATCGAGCCCTCGGTCACCTCGAGCGCCGGGTGCCCCATGATCACGTTGGCGAGGGTCGACTTGCCGGACCCGTTTGGCCCCATCAGCGCGTGGACCTTGCCCTTCTCGACGTCGAGATCGAGGCCGCGGAGGATCTGCTTGTCCTCGACGCTCACGTGCAGGTTGCGTATCTCCAACTCAGCCAATTTCGCTCCGTTTCTAGGGTTCGGTTCAGGGGATTAGGCGGCGCTGGCGATCGCGGCCTCGCTGCGCCCACCGGGGCGGGAGAACTCGACCAACTCGGCCAGCGTGGTGCCCGCAAGGGCCTTGGTTACGCCGCCCTGCACCCGGGTCCAAAGCAGCTTTGTCGAGCAGGCGCGGTCGCCGTCGTCCTCATGCGAGCAGAGGACTTTGCCCTCGGGCGTCTCGTGGAAGCACTCCATCGGTGCGATCTGCCCTTCCAGCGCCTCGACCACCTCGTCCATCGTGATCTGATCGGCCGGTTTCGCCAGCCGGTAGCCGCCGTGGGCGCCGCGGGTGGAGGTGACGAGGCCCGCCTTGCGCAGTTTCGCGACAAGGTGCTCGAGATAGGAGAGCGGCAGCCGCTCGGCTTCGGCGACTGTATTGAGCGAGATCGGTGCCGAGCCGGGCTGTCGGCCCAACTCGACCATCAAGCGCACTCCGTACTCGGCTTTGGTCGAGAACAACATCGACCGTAAATCCTACCGAAGAGGTCGGTTATGCCGATCGTTGCATGCCCTACGGCTCGATCAGGCCGCGGCGAATCGCGTAGCGAACGAGCTCCACGCGGTCGCGCATCCCGAGCTTGCGCATCGCGTTGGCGCGGTGGTTCTCGACCGTCTTCTCGGAGAGATGAAGCACCTCGGCGATCTGCTTCGTCGTGTTCGCCTCGGCGACCAGCTTGACGATCTCCTCCTCGCGCGGGGTCAACTCCTCTTCGCCGCTGGAGCCGCGCTTGAGCACGTCCTTGATCAGCGTCCGCTGCGCCTCCGGGGTGAGAAACGGCTCGCCCCGCTCGACCGCCCGGATCGCCGCCAGCAGGTCGGTATCCGCCTGCGCCTTCAGTACATAACCGGAGGCGCCGGCCTTCAGCGCCTCGAAGAGGTAGCGCTCGTCGTCGTGCATCGAGAGGATCAGGACCGAGATCTCCGGCGCCTGCAGCTTGATCTCGCGCGTCGCCTGCAGCCCGGTCAACTTCGGCATTTTCACGTCGAGGATTGCCAGATCAGGCCGCTCCCGCACCGCCAGGTCGCGCGCCTCGGCGCCATCCGCCGCCTCCGCCACAACCTCGATGTCGGGTTGGCGCTCCAGCAGCAGCCGCAACCCCGACCGCACGATCCCATGGTCATCCGCGATCAGAACCCTCATCGGCCCGATTCTCCCGGGACTGCGAGCCGGACGGTGGTGCCGCGGCCGGGACGGGACTCGATCGTCAGCTCGCCGCCAATCAGCAGCGCCCGCTCGCGCATCCCCGCGATGCCAAGTCCCCTTTCGGACTCGTCGAAGGCGAAGCCGCGGCCATCATCAGCCACCTCGAGCTCGACGCCGCCGTTCTCCCGCCGCGCCAGCGACACCTCGACCTGGCCGGCGCCGCTATGGCGGGCGGCGTTGGAGAGCGCCTCCTGGGCGACCCGATAGACGACCAGTTGGGCGTCGTCCCCAAGGTCGGAAAGGTCGCCCTCGGCGGCGAACTCGGCCTCGATCTCACCGTGCGCGAGCTGGTCGACCTGACCCGCGACCGCGGCGGCGAGGCCGAGGTCGTCGAGTGCGGTCGGCCGCAGCTGACGGGCGAGCGAGAGCAGCTCGCGCATCGCCTGGTTGGCCAGCGCTTTGGTCTCGGCCAGTTCCGCCTCCAGCTGCGGTGGCGCCGCCTCACGCGCCGCCTCGAGGCGCAGCAGCAACCCGGTCAGGGACTGGTTCACCTCGTCGTGGAGGTCGCGGGCGACCCGGGCCCGCTCCTCCTCCTGCGCCTGCAGAGCCGCGGAGCCCGCCCGCCGCCGCTCGGCTTCCAGCCGCCGCATCATCCGCAGGAAGGCGAGCTCGATCCGCTCCACCTCCTCGGTCTCGCCGACACCGTCGATCGAGGCGGGAAGTAGCGGCCCGGGGCGGCTGAGATCGACCTTCTCCATCTCCTCGATCAGCCGCTCCAGCGGCGTGAACCGGCGCCGCAGCAGCGCCTGGTTGACCAGCAGACCGGTGACGGCGGCTGCCAACCCGACCCCGACGGCAGCCGCGACGTGGAGGCCGCCGATCGCTCCCGCCACCGTCGCCGCGGCCCCGACCAGGACGGCGTTGAGGGCCAGCATCTGGGAGAAGAGGGCGCGCCGTCTCACCGACCAAGCCTAGAAGCACTAGGGGCTGGCTCCGGCGCCAACGGGGGCTGCCACCTATGGCCAAGAAGCCGCGGCATCGCAATACTCGTTGGGCAACTCGACCTAGGAGCGACTAGACGATGAGGACCACCAAGGAATCGACTTTCGGCGCCACCCTGCGGACCACAATCCTGCTGGCGTCTCTCTCTGGCCTGCTTGTCGTGATCGGCGCCCTGATCGGCGGCCCGAGCACGGCGGCGCTCTTCCTCGGCTTTGCCCTGCTGATCAACCTCGGCTCCTACTTCTTCAGCGACAAATTGGCGCTCGGGATGAGCCGCGCCAAGCCGATCGAGGAGTCAGAAAACCCGCGCCTCTACCAGATCGTCCGCGAACTGACGACCCGCGCCGGGCTGCCGATGCCGCGCCTTTACATGATCCCCCAGGACCAGCCCAACGCCTTCGCCACCGGCCGCAACCCGAAGCACTCGGCCGTCGCGGTCACCCGCGGAATCACCAAACTGCTCTCCGAGGACGAGCTCCGCGGCGTGCTCTCGCACGAGCTCACCCACATCCGCAACCACGACATCCTGATCCAGTCGGTCGCCGCGGCGATCGGCGCTGCGATCACCTATCTCGCCTACATGCTGCTCTGGTTCGGCGACGATGACAACTCGCCGCTGGGTCTGGTCGCATCGCTGGCGATGGTCCTGCTTGCGCCGATCGCGGCCAGCATCATCCAGCTGGCGATCTCGCGCCAGCGCGAGTACGCGGCCGACGCCGGCGGCGCCGAAATCTGCGGCAACCCGGAGTCGCTGGCCAGCGCGTTGCTGCGGCTCGAGCAGGGCGCAGCGGCGGTCCCGATGCAGGTCAACCAGGCCTCGGAGCCGCTCTACATCGTCGCGCCTTTCAAGGGCAAGGGCATCGCCGGCCTCTTCTCGACCCATCCTCCGATCGAGGAGCGGGTCAAAAGGCTGCGCCAGATGCGCCCCTCGCTGTAACTAGATCCTTCCTCGTCCGAAGCCGACGACCCGAGGCGGAGAGCCATTTTGGCCTTCGGCCTCGGGTCGCTATACTTTTTGAAGTAAAAGCTGATCCGAATTCAGGAGATTCGTCAATGCCCGGCACTGAGACGCAGGTCACCATCGAGGAGATCCAGCCTTTCGAGGCTTCCGAGGAGATCGCGGGCGGCGACGTCATCCTGATCGACACCCGCGAGCCGCACGAGTACCAGGAGGCCCATCTCGAGGGCGGCAAGCTGGTTCCGCCCGGGCTGCTCGGCGACGAGATCGAGTCGGCGGCGCCGGACAAGTCGGCGCGGACGATCCTCTACTGC
>DATAIY010000138.1:0-2954 GCA_036262475.1 Solirubrobacterales bacterium | reverse complement strand
CGTCCAGAACGTCAACTACCGCCAGTCGGTCTACCAGCGCCTGGTGCAGATCGGCGACGTCGACTTCGACACCGCCGCGACCGACGATTACAACTTCGTCTTCGTCGGCGTCGCCGACCCGGCCGAGGTCGTCCACCGTGTCGACCAGGCCACCGGCGCCACCGCCGCCGGGACCCACAGCCTCGGCGAGGCGCAGTCCCCCAGCGGGCCAGCGGTCCCACCCAGCGCCTAGCCCCCGGATCGCTCGCCGCAGATAACTTTGACCCCGCCATGCCGGGGTCAAAGTCCGCAGCGCTTGAAGGTCTCCCCTTCTGACTAGGCGGCCGAGGCCGCCAGGCCGGCGGCGTCGCGCAGGACGTCGGCGCGGTCTGTCTTCTCCCAGGTGAAGTCGTCGTCGTCGCGGCCGAAGTGGCCGTAGGCGGCGGTCTTCTGGAAGATCGGCCGGTGCAGGTCGAGGTAGCGACGGAAGGCGCCGGGGCGCATGTCGAACTCGGCTTCGACCAGCTGGGAGATCCGCGAATCCGGGAGCTTGCCGGTGCCGAAGGTTTCGACCATCAGCGAGACCGGGTGGGCGACGCCGATCGCGTAGGCGACCTGGACCTCACAGCGCTCGGCGAGGCCGGCGGCGACGACGTTCTTGGCGACGTAGCGAGCGGCGTAGGCGGCCGAGCGGTCGACCTTGGACGGATCCTTGCCGGAGAAGGCGCCGCCGCCGTGGCGGGCCATGCCGCCGTAGGTGTCGACGATGATCTTGCGGCCGGTGAGGCCGGCGTCGCCGACCGGGCCACCGATCACGAACTTGCCGGTCGGGTTGACGAGGAAGCCCTCGAGCAGTTCGCCCTCGTCATAGCGGCCGGGGACAGCGGCCTCGAGCACCGGCAGGACCACGTGCTCCCAGAGATCGGGCTTGATCTGCGCCTGGGAATCGACGCCCTCGGCGTGCTGGGTGGAGATCAGGAGCTTGTCGATCGAGACCGGGCGACCTTCGGCATAGCGGACGCTGACCTGGGTCTTGCCATCGGGCCCGAGGTAGCCGAGCGTGCCGTCCTTGCGCACCGCGGCGAGCCGTTCGGCGAGCCGGTGGGCGATGTGGATCGGCATCGGCATCAGCGCCTCGGTCTCGTCGCTGGCGTAGCCGAACATCATTCCCTGGTCGCCGGCGCCGGCGAGATCGAGCTCGTCGTCGTCGGACGGGTCGATCCGGGCCTCGAGGGCGACGTCGACTCCCTGGGCGATGTCGGGCGACTGCTTGTCGAGCGAAACGAGGACGGAGATGTGATCGCAGTTGTAGCCGTAGTCGCCGTGGTCGTAGCCGATCCCGCGGATCGTCTCGCGGACGATCTCGGGGATGTCGAGGTGGACGTCGGTCGAGATCTCGCCGGATACCACCGCCATGCCGGTGTTGACGAGCGTCTCGCAGGCGACCCGGCCGCCCGGATCCTCGGCCATGACCGCGTCGAGGACGCCGTCGGAGATCTGGTCTGAGACCTTGTCCGGGTGACCCTCGGTTACTGACTCGGAAGTGAAGAGATGCTCGTTCTCGGCGAGCGGCTTGGTCATAGGCATTGCAAAAGCCTAGAGGAATCGGCGGGGGCGCCGACCGTCAATTGGGCCGGCCGCGGCGACCGCTGTGAGGAACGAAGTCGATCACCAGCGGCACGCCCTCGAGCTCGTAGGTCTCGCGCATCCGATTCTCGAGGTGGTAGGCCCAATCGCGGCTGATCAGCTTGCGGTCGTTGACCTGGATCGCGACCCGCACCGGCCGCTCCCCCACCTGTGCGGCGTAGTAGAGGCGCAGACGGCGGCCGCGCCGCGAGGGCGGCGGCGTTTTGGCGACGACGGATCCGACGAAGCGGTTGAGCTCCGGGGTGGGGATCCGCTCGCCGGCGCGATCGGCGAGCTGCAGCGCTCGCGGCAGCAGGGCGGAGACGTTGCGCCCCCGGGTGGCCGAGCAGGTGACCACGGCCGGTCGCAGGCGCGATTTGCGGGCGACACGGGCGCGGGCATCGTCGATATCGGTTTCGGTGAGGTCCCACTTGTTGAGCACGAGCAGGCTGGCGCAGCCGGCCTTCATCGCGATCTCGGCGACACGCAGGTCCTCGGAGGTGACGCCCTCGGAGGCATCGCAGACGACGATCGCGACATCGGCACGATCGACCGCGCGTTCGGAGCGCAGCTGCGCGTAATAATCGATGGTCCCAGCGACCTTGGAGCGGCGCCGCAGACCGGCGGTGTCGACCAGGATCACCCGCCGACCGTCGACCTCGAGATCGGTGTCGATCGCGTCGCGGGTGGTGCCGGCGCGGTCGGAGACGATCACCCGGTCGGAGCCGAAAAAGGCGTTGACGAGCGAGGACTTGCCGACGTTCGGCCGGCCGATCACGGCGACGCGGACGGCGCCGTCCTCGGCGAGCCGAGGCGGCCGCTCGCCGAGCGCCCTGACGATCGCGTCGAGCAGGTCGCCGGTACCGAGGCCGTGGGTAGCCGAGAGCGCCAGCGGCTCACCGAGGCCGAGGCTGTGGAACTCGGCCGTGACGCCGAAGTCATTGGGACGGTCGGCTTTGTTGACCGCGACCAGGACCGGCACCTCGCCGGCCCGCAGCGTCTTCGCCAGCTCCGCGTCCCCGGCCCGCAAACCGGCGCGGCCGTCGACGACCATCAGCACCGCATCAGCCTCCGCGATCGCCAGCCGAGCCTGGCTCTGGACGTCGCGCGCCAGCTCGGCCTCGTCCTCGAGGTCGATGCCGCCGGTGTCGACCAGCTCGAAGGCGAGCCCGTTCCATTCGGTGGCGAGGCGCTTGCGGTCCCGGGTCACCCCCGGCTCGGCCGCCGTCACGGCCTCGCTGCCGCCGACCAGGCGGTTGACCAGCGTGCTCTTGCCGACGTTGGGGAACCCAACCACGGCGACGGTTGGCAGGCGTTTCATGGCGCCCTCCGGGTCGAGTTTGTCACCC
>DATAIY010000137.1:0-13742 GCA_036262475.1 Solirubrobacterales bacterium | reverse complement strand
GACGGTGACGACGATGTACGTCGCCGGCGACCCGTCGGCCGGCCTGATCTTCCTCACCTGCCTCGGCGGTGCCCTCTCCGCCGGAGGCGCCGGCGCCTTAAACCACGCCGTCGACCGCGATGTCGACCGCCTGATGGCCCGCACCGCGGACCGTCCGGTCGCCTCGGGACGCGTCTCCCCCACCGCCGCGATCGCCTTCGGGACGCTGCTCGGCTGCGCCTCCTTCGCCCTGCTGGCGCTCACCGTCAACCCCCTGGCGGCGGCGCTCTCGCTCTCGGGCCTGCTCGGCTACGTCTTCGTCTACACCCTTTGGCTGAAGCGGACAACGCCGCAGAACATCGTCATCGGCGGCGCCGCCGGCGCGGTTCCGCCCCTGGTCGCGTGGGCGGCGGTGACCGGCGGACTGGACGGCATGGCCTTCTACCTCTTCGCGATCGTCTTCTTCTGGACCCCGCCGCATTTCTGGGCGCTCTCGCTGCTGATGAAGGATGAGTACGCGAAGGCCGGGATCCCGATGCTGCCGGTGGTCCGCGGCGAGGACGAGACGCGGCGTCAGATCCTCCTTTACACGGTGCTGCTCTACGCGGTCACGCAGCTGCCCTTCTGCGCCGGCGGCCTCGGCATCGCCTACCTGGTGCCCTCGATGCTGCTCGGCGCCGGCTTCGTCTACTGCTCGGTGAAGCTGCTGAAAACCGCCGAACGCCGCTGGGCGCTGCGCACCTACCTCTTCTCGCTCGCCTACCTGGCGCTGCTGTTCTTCTCCATGGCTGTCGCCGCCAAGGTCTGAGCGACGGGCTGCGGGGCCGGCGTCCCTGATAGAAATCCGGACGTGGATCGCGAGACCGCACGCAAGAACATGACCTCGGGCCTAATCGCCGGTGGCTTCGCCGCCGCGATCTTCGCCCTCTCCTTCGTCGTCGCCTTCCTCTACATCGCGCAGTAGCCCGATGAGCGAGCACCGACACGTCCCAGAGCCCGGCGAGATGGTCTACACGCCCAGTCCCTCCTGGAGTCCGGCCTTCTTCGCTGTCGGCGCCGTCGGCCTGATCTGCGGCATCTACGCGGCGGGCTTCATCTTCTCGCCCTTCATCTACGCGATCGTCGGTGCGATCTTCGCGATCGCCGCCCTCCGCAACCTGATCCGCGGTGCGATCCGCGACTACTTCCGCCTGCCGCGCAAGCAGCAGGTCCGCGGCGGCGCCCTGCCGGTGGAAACCATTTCCGCCCCCTCGCGCCGCTCCTAGCCTCGCGCCACCCTCAGCCAGGCGTCATGCCTGAGGTGGCTCCGGCGCTCGTCCAGACGCGGACGATGTCGCGCATCGAGAGGACTCCGACCGCGTCGGCACGCTCGAAGACGACCAGGTGGCGGACGCCGCGCCGGGACATTTCGGCGGCGGCCCGCTCGAGGCTCCAGTCGGGAGCGGCGGTGATCACGCTCTCGCTCATGTGATCGGCGACGAGCTCGACGTCCGGATCCTCGCCGGCGCCGACCGAGATCAGCAGGTCGCGCTCGGTGACGATTCCGGTCGGCGCCTCGGCATCGCTGACGAGCGCCGCCCCGGTTCCCTTCTCCACCATCTTCGCCGCGGCCTCGCGAAGAGTGTGCGCGGGGCCCACGGTCAGCGACACCTCCGACATCCCGTCCCTCACCTGCATCGTGGTCCTCCTCCGGCGCGCGTTTCAGAGATAGTGCGAATCGCCTCAAGACTACCGAATCGCCGCCTGCGCCGGACGCTTTCGTCGGGCCTCGACATATAGACTCCCGCCCGCCTTCCGCCGTATGCCAAGCGCCTCGAAATTCATCCGCCCGCTGCTCGTCCTCGCCGCCCTGGCGGTGACGGTCGTGGCCGCCTCCGGCTGCGGAACCACCAGCGCCAACACGACCCGGGGACGTACCCTCTTCGTGCAGAAATGCGGCGTCTGCCACACCCTCGCGCAGGCCGGGACGACGGCCCAGGTCGGCCCCAACCTCGACGACGCCTTCGCCGCCGCCCGCGCCAGCGGCCAGAACAGCGACACGATCGAAGGGATCGTCAAGGCCCAGGTCGAGTACCCGCGCCCGGAAAACGGCGACCCGGCGGTCTCGATGCCGAGGGACGTCGTCAGCGGCCAGGACCTCGACGACGTCGCCGCCTATGTCGGCTCGATCGCCGGCGTCCCCGGCGCGGCGCCACCGAAGGTTCCGGGCGGGCCCGGCGCCCAGGTCTTCGCCAACAACGGCTGCGGCGGCTGCCACACCCTAGCCGCCGCCGGATCGGGCGGCGTCACCGGCCCGAACCTGAACGAATTTCTGCCTGGCCAGACGAACGCGATGGTCGAAGAATCGATCGTCAACCCGAACGCGCATATCGCCAAGGGCTATCCCGCCAACGTGATGCCGTCCAACTTCGAACAGACGATTTCGAAAAAGGAAATCGAACAGCTGGTCGAATACCTGATCGAAAACACCTCCGGCTCGAAGTCCAAGGGCGGCTGAGCCCGGCGGCCCCTCGGCCGCTGCCATGATCTTCGTGACGATGCGGGAAAGCCTCAAAAGCCGCCTCGAGATCTCCCCGGCCCGCTATGCCCAGGTGACCGCTGTCGCGCTCGGCGCTCTGGCGCTGATCGTCCTCACCGGAGCCGGCGTGCGCCTGACCGGATCCGGGCTGGGCTGCCCCGATTGGCCCAAGTGCTACGGCGGAACCTCACCACCGCTGGAATCCCACGCGCTGATCGAGTACGGTAACCGGCTGCTGACCGGGTTCGTCGGCATCGCCGTGATCGCAGCCGCGGTCCTCGCCTTCTTCCGTCGTCCCTACCGCTGGCACCTTGCTCTGTTCGGTGGCCTCCTGCCGCTTGGAGTGATCGGCCAGGCGATCCTCGGCGCGCTCGTCGTCAAGTACCACCTCGCCCCCGGGCTGGTGATGCTCCACTTCATCCTCTCGATGATGCTGCTGGATGCGGCCTTCGCGCTCGCCTGGTGCTCGCGCTACGAGCCCTGGGAGCGGCGCAAGTCCAGCGACCGCCTCGGCGTCTGGTCGGTGCGGGCGCTGATCCCGCTCGGGCAGCTGACGATCGCCGCTGGCACCGTCGCCACGGCCTCCGGTCCCCACGCCGGCGCCCACGCCGGCCAGCTCGTCGAACGCTTCACCTTCGAGGGCAGCAAGACCTTGGAATGGGTTGTCCAGCGCCACGCGGTGATCGCGACCGTCTACGGTCTCGCCGCGATCGGCGTCTGGTTCCTCCTCAGGCGCCCAGGAGGCGACAGGAGGGCCGAGCGGCCCCTTACCGTCGTCCTCGGCCTCCTGGCGCTCCAGGGAGCCGTAGGCGGGCTCCAGTGGGCTCTGGAACTCCCGACCGAGATCGTCTGGGTCCACGTCGCGATCGCCACCGGCAACTGGCTGGCGATGCTGTGGACGGTCGCCGCCGCCGGCCGGCTGGAGCCGCGGAGCCAGTCGGCGCCGACGGCCGGGGAGCAGGCCAAGGCGCCGGCCGGCGCCCCGGCCTAGATGGCCATACCGTTCGCCCCTTCGATCGCCGTTCTCAGCCTGGTGCAGGTGGGCCTCGTGGCAGCGCCGCGGGCCGCCGCCAGCCCTCTGCTGGTCCGGCTTCGCAACCGCTGGTGGGCGCTGGCGCTGCCGCTGCCGCTGGCGGTGGTGATCGGAGCGATCGCCCTGGACGCCGCCGCGGCCCACGCCCTCACCTATCTGGCCCTCGTCGCGGTGCCGCCGCTGGCCGCCGTGGCGCTGGCCTGGATAGTGCGCGGCGGGCGGCCGCCGCTGGCGCTGCTCGTCGTGCCCCTCTTTGCGCTGGCCTGGGCCGCGCGCGGCTCACTCAGCGGTCAGACGGCGGCCCTGGCGCTTTCCGCCCTCGCCTGCGCCAGCCTCGGCTGGCTGCTCGTCTGCGTGGTTCCCGGCCTCTGGCTGAAGCTGGGGATCTATGCGATGGCGGCGATCGACACCTGGCTGGTCGCCTCCGATCTCCTGCAGGGCCCAAATGCGGTCCTCAACACCGTTGCTCCCGGCGGCGGCCTGCCGCGACTGCAGTTCGTCTCCTTCGGCTCCGCGGTGATGGGCTTCGGCGACCTCTTCATCGCCGCCACCCTCGGCGCCCTCCTCGCCTGCGACCGTCGCCTGCAGCTGACCGGCGCCGCCCTCGCCGCCGCCATCTGTCTCAGCTTTGACCTGCTCTTCTTCGCCGTTCACGAGCTGCCCGCGACCGTCCCGATCGCACTGACCCTGGCCGTCCTCGAGCTCGCGGGACGGCGCCGGCTACAGCTTGGTCACCGCCACGCCAGAGATCGCCACGAACCCAGGGCCACTGGACGATGACGTCGCGATGACTCCGAAGACAATCGCTCGCTCTATCGAATCGAGTCGAGAGTTGACCCGATCGATCTGAGCTTTCGGTGCGGTCCTCGAAGCGTCCCCGCCGAACGTCGACACGCTTGAAGCCATCATCGACCCGTTTGGTCAGGTCGTCGAGCCGCCCATCGGTCCAGGTGGATCTCATCGCCTCCATGCAGGCAGGCTAGCGGGTTGGAAGCAATGTTTTGTCTGCATCCTCTAACAATTCAGTGACGTCTTCCGCGCCACTTGCGCTGGGTCCAGCGATACCCGTGCACGCAGGCCGCGATCACGAGCACCAATCCCCACAGCGCCCCCACCAGCGGCCGCGTCAGCAACGTCAGCGCGATCACCGAAGCCCCCGCTACCCCGACGATCAGGACCCAGCGAAAAACCGCCTCCTCGGAGATCTTCATCTATTTGCAGTCTGTCTCACGCACGGGCGCGAAAGCCAAGCAGGTCGGTGGACGCAGGGAGCGAGGTGGGGGGAGCGCACAAACGTGCGTGACCCGATCCGAGCGACCGAGGACGCCGGGATGGCGGTTTGCAGCGTCCGCGCCTAAAGGATGTACACCGTCACGTAAACGATGATCCACATAACGTCGACGAAATGCCAGTAGATCCCCGGCACCTCGACGCCCAGGTGGTCTTTGGCAGCGGGCCCGAAGTGGCCGCGGAAGGCACGGATCGTGGCGAAGCTGAGCAGCATCAGGCCGACGAAGACGTGGGCTCCGTGGAGGCCGGTGAGGCAGTAGAAGATCGAGCCGAAGGAGAGGTCGCGGGCGCTGAATCCGAGGTGGACGTACTCGTTGATCTGAATGAAGAGGAAGGTCGCGCCGAGCATCCAGGTGAGTAGAAGGCCTAGTTTCATGCCCTCTCGGTTGCCGCGGCGGATCGACTCCAGCGCGTAGTGCACGGTGAAGCTGGAGGAGACCAGGATCGCGGTGTTGACGCCGGCGACCGGGACCGGGAGTTCGTAGGGTGCCGGCGGCCAGCTGGATGGGTGGACGACGACGCGGAGGAAGAAGTAGGAGGCGAAGAAGGCGCCGAAGAGCATCACCTCGGAGACGATGAAGAGGAGGATCCCGAGCGTCTGCTTGTCGATGCGGGAGCTTTCGTTGGCCTCCGGCGGCCCGTGATGCTCCTCGGCGTGTCCGAGGGTGACCGTCGCGCTCTCCATCAGGAAGCCCCTCCCTCGGCGACCGCAGCGGCGACAGCGGCGGCGGGACGGCCGACCTCGATGTGCTCGACCTGCTTCTCGGTGATCTCGCGCACGCGGCCGATCAGGTCGTCCTCGAGCCAGCGCGAGCTCTCGCCGGCGAAGGTCGAGATCAGGACCTCGTCGATCCGGTAGTGCTCGATCGCGTTCTTGACCGCCTCGAAGGGATCGGGGCTCATCGGCTGGCCGGTGGCGTCGACTTCGGAGCGGTAGAGCTCGGCCAGGGTCGAGGCCAGGTCGCCGACGATCTCCGACTCGCTGACGTCTTCGGTGCGGGGGCAGACGATCGTGTACCGGTGCGGGGCGGCGGCGCTGCGCTCCTTGAGGCGGTTGAGGAGGTCGGCTGCAGCCACGGTCCTGGTCGCGACGACGAGGGTGTGGATCAGGTCCAACCGGATCGCGTCGTCTTCGATCCGGACCGGGATGTGGGTCAACTTCGTCTCCGGTTCGACTCGGCCTCGGACCCACTCGACGAGGTCCTTGCGGGTGAAGCCGAAGCGAGTGTCGGCAAGGCAGGAGAGCAGCACCTCGCCGGGCTCGTGTGCGCGCACGGCGTCGTCGATCGCCAGCGCCGGCTCGGGGTCCATCACCTCGCCGACCGAGTCGATGCCGAACTCGCTCAGCACCGCCATCGTCACCTCGACCCGGGCGCGTGCGGCCTCGCGCAGTTCGCCGGCGTCGGTCAACTGCCCCACCGACGGCTGGTTCTGGGGCGCTGCGACGACGACTCTGGAGACCTTGTCCTGGCGCTCGCGCACGGCCTGCAGCAATTTGCGGCCGCCGGCGACCTCGTTGAGGAAGACCAGCAACGGCCGGCCCGGTTCGACCTCGCTCATGTCGACCCCACCACGCTCGGCTCGCTCGCCGGCACCTCGGCGCCTTCGCCGCCCATGATCGCGTGACGGGCGCCGGGAACTCCGTACTCGTAGGGGCCGCCGACGACCCGGGGAATCTCGTCGAAGTTGAAGATCGGCGGCGGCGAGGAGACCTGCCACTCGATCGAGTTCGCCCGCCAGGGATTGGCGGGGGCCCGCGGCCCGAAGCGCCAGCTGACGATCATGTTGTAGAGGAAGACGAGCTGGACCGCGCCGAGCATGAAGGCGAAGCAGCTGATCAGCAGGTTCCAATTGCCGAACTGAGAGGCGTAGTCGGCGACCCGTCGCGGCATCCCGTCCATCCCGATCCAGTGCATCGGGATGAAGGTGCCCCAGGTCCCGATCAGGGTGCCCCAGAAGTGGACGCGGCCGAGTTTCTCGTCGTACATGCGCCCGGTCATCTTCGGGAACCAGTGGTAGATCCCGGCGAAGATCGTGAAGACCGAGCCGCCGAAGAGGACAAAGTGGATGTGGGCGACGATGAAGTAGGTGTCGGAGACATGGATGTCGATCGGCACCATGCCCAGCATGACGCCGCTGATGCCGCCGATCGTGAAGGTGACGATGAAGGCGAGCGCGAACAGCATCGACGTCGAATAGGTATGGATCTTGCCGAAATAGAGCGTGCCTAACCAGGAGAAGATCTTGATCCCGGTCGGCACCGCGATCAGCAGGGTGGTCAGCATCATCGGCACCCGCAGCCAGCTGAACATGCCGGCGACGAACATGTGGTGGGCCCAGACCGAGTAGCTGAGGACGACGATCCCGAGCAGCGCCAGGGCCATCAGCCGGTAGCCGAAGATCGGCTTTCGGGCATGGGTCGAGATGACCTCGCTGATGATCCCGAAGCCGGGCAACATCATGATGTAGACGGCCGGGTGCGAGTAGAACCAGAAGATGTGCTGGTAGCTGATCACGTCGCCGCCGGCGGCGAAGTCGAAGAAGTTGGTGTGGAGGAGGCGGTCGAAGAGGACCATGAACTGGGCGCCGGCGATGAACGGCGTCGCGGCGACGACCAGAAGCGAGGTCGAGAGGTTGGCCCAGACCAGCAGCGGCATCCGCCAGAAGGTCATCCCCGGCGCCCGCATGGTGATGATCGTGACCAGGAAGTTGAGCGCGGTCAGGATCGATGACGCTCCCGCGAACTGGACCCCGAGATTGAAGAACGACTGCCCCAGCGGCGCTCCGGTGGACAGCGGCGCGTAGCCGGTCCAACCGGCGTCGAAGGCGCCGCCCGGCGCCAGGAAGCTGCCGATGAAGAGCAGGCCGGCGAGCGGCAGCATCCAGAAGCTGAGCGCGTTGAGCCGCGGGAACGCCATGTCCGGCGCGCCGATCATCAGCGGCAGCACGTAGTTGGCGATGCCGGCGAAGACCGGGATCACGAAGACGAAGATCATCAGCACCGCGTGGGTGGAGAAGAGGCTGTTGTAGGTCGCCGCATCGACGATCTGGGTACCCGGCTGCGCCAGCTCGGCGCGGATCAGCATCGCGATCAGACCGCCGACGAAGAAGAAGAAGAAGGTGGTGCAGATGTACTGGATGCCGATCACCTTGTGATCGGTGTTGAAGCGGAAGTAGTCCTTCCAGCTCTTGGCGCCGTGTTGGGAGTGGTCGTCAGGGATCGTCGGCATCCCGGCGGCCCAGCGCAGCCAGTAGTCGAAGCAGCCGAAGCCGGCGAGGAAGCCGAGCGGGGCGAGGATCAGCGGCACGATCACCTGCGGGTAGCCGGTCTGTTCGGTCTGGTAGAGAGGCAGGCCGGATATCGCCCTGAGGGAGATGACCAAGCCGAAGCCAAAAGCCGCGGCGGCAAGCGCGCCGAGCGCCCCTCGAGTCCATCCCGGTCGCTTGATCGCCGCCAGCATCAGTTCTCCTCCATTATGCCCCGCCCGCGCTCAGGGGCACCGGGTTCGCTTCCGTGTCCTGAATGACCGACTCCTGCAGGGGCTGGGGAACTTTTTCTTTCAGCCCGGCGACCCACTTCTGGAACTGGCCGGAGGGCTCGACGACGACTTTCGCCCGCATCGAGGCGTGGCCGAAGCCGCAGAGCTCGGTGCAGACGAGCTGGTAGGTACCGACCTTGTCCGGGGTGACGATCGCCGTCGTGGTGATGCCCGGGACGTTGTCTTTCTTGATCCGCCACTCGGGCACCCAAAACGAGTGGATCACGTCCTGGGAGTGCATTTTGAACTGGACCTGGCGGTTGACCGGAACGTGAAGTTCGCCCTGCGACCAGACGTTGCCTTTGCCGGGGTAGCCGAAACTCCAGGCGTACTGCTGAGAGTAGACGTCGACGGTCAGTGCGGTCTGGACCGGCTTTTCGATTTCGTCCAGCACCTTCCAGCTGTAGCCGCCGCCGAAGAGGACGATGATCGTCGGGATCAGCGTCCAGGCGATCTCGAGGCGGGTGTTGCCGTGGATCGGCTCGCCGTCGGATTCATCACCCGGTTTGGCTTTGAATTTCCAAAGCGCGTAGAAGAGCATCACGACGACGAGCGAGAAGACGAAGGACGAGAGAACGATCATCACGTTGAGCAGGTCGTCGATCTTCGGCGCTGCGGTGGAGGCCTCCTGGCCGTCCCAGTTGATCGAGAGCATCACCGCCGAGATAGCAGCGGTCATCGCGACGGTCGCGGCGAGCATCTTCACTATCGGCAGGCGGCCATACATGAGGCGGCGGGCATTCTATTGAAGCGGCGGCCGGAGGTTTTCCGGCTCAAATGACGCTTGGCACTAGCTAAGCCGCCGAGGGCAGATGCTCCAGGCTCCCGGCCGACGCGTCGAGGACTCCCCGGGCGACTCCCTCCCAGCTCCAGAGCCGGCCAACGATCTCGACCAGCGCCTCGCAAGCCCTCCCCCGCTCCGCCGCAGGCAACGCCAGCCAGCGGTTCAACCTGTCGGCAATCGCCTCGACCGCACCGAGGTCGACCGGAAACGAAGTCAGCTCCGCGACCCCGGCCGGCAGCCCCGGGGCCAGCTGCCGCGAGACCTCGAGCATCCCCGAGTGCCCCGCCGAGACCGGCAACGCCCCACAAGCCGCCGCCTCCACTGCGACCATCCCAAACGCCTCCGGAAACGTGCTCGGCATCACCAACGCCTCAGCCCTTGGTAGCAACTCCGCCACCTCATCGTGCTCGAGCCTGCCGATGAATTCCACCGAACCGGCGGCGCTTCGCGCGGCCTCGGCGTATCCCGCCGGCGGGTCGTCGAGGAATGCCGACAAGATCTTCAGTGGCCGTTCCTCCCCACCCTCGAGCGCCCAGCCGAGTCGCGCCACCTCTCGTGCCTGCTCGAGGTCACCTCGGTCGAGCGCCGCCAGCAATCGGCGTAGCCCTGTCTCGTACTCCCCGTACCCGGCGATCTGCAGCCGGACTCCGGGCTGAAGGGCCCCCACCAACGGCCACGCCGCAATGAGCAGATCCACCCCCTTCGACACGATCAACTTCCCGACGAACACAACGAGCTCCTCCCGTGCGGAGCCCGATGAAGGGGGTCCGAGAACGAACACCCCACCCGCAGGAGCCTCTTCATCGAGCCTACGCGGGCGAAACTCGTCAATGTCGACGCCCGGCGGCCCGAGTCGAGTCTTGTCCTGCAGGTCCGGAAGTTCGGGGAGGGCCGCCCAGAGTGACTGTGCCGTGTGGCCTGAGCCGACCAGAACCCCCGAGGCGGCTTCGATGCCCTCGCGGGCATAGGGGAGGAAGCGGGGATGCGGTTTGACGGTGTACTCGAGCGCGGAGCCGTGGATCTTGGCGGCGAACGGGGAAACGTTCGCCCGAGCCAGGATTGCCGGGCCCATCACCAGGTGGTTGGCGAGGGCGGCGTCGATGCCCCCGGCGGCTGCGGCGACCTCGCGGACAGCGGCAACGTTGGCACCGATGTAGTGATCCAGCTCCTGGTCGGTGAGCTCGGGGAAGCTTTTCACCGCGAAGCCCACGTAGGGGTCTTTGACGTAGACCGGGAGCAGGCCGCCGATGTCGGGATTGTGGATCTCGACTCCCTCGATCTTGGTCTCGCGGTCCTGGCAGAGGAGATGGACCTCATGGCCCAAACGGGCGAGCGCGCGGGCGAGGTTGGCGTTGTAGATGTTGCTGCCGGTTCCGCGCAGCATGTAGCCGTGAAAGAGGAGGACGCGCATCGAGGCCGCCCAAGCTATTAGTCTTCGCGGCGATGAACGACCGACAGCTGTACAGGATGCGCGCGCCGGCCTCCGGCCGCGAGGCGATCGCCCGCGCCGAGCCCGGGGCGATCTACGTTGATCGCGAGACCGGCGAGGAGATGCAGCCGGTGGCGAAGATCCTGCCCCTGGCGCCGTCGGCCTCCTCCCTTCCGCGCACCCCGGCCAATCTCCGGGCCTGCCGTCGCTGCGACCAGCTGATCGGCCTCGACGTCAGCGACTGCCCCTACTGCGGCCTCCGCCAGTCCGCGCTCTGAGGCCTCGACCTAGTCTCAGATAAGCGGCCTACGGTTTCTTGACCAGCGTCGCCGTGTAGAGCAGGCGAGCGTTGGAGTAGTAGCAACCGTAGGTCTTGACCTTGCCGACGCCCTGCTGGGGATGGCCGCCCTGGATGTCTTCCTTGGAGGCGCAGTGTTCGGGCAGGCGACTGCCTCGCCAGGTGTTGTCGGCGGAGACGTTGAAGGCGAACATCGGTGCCCAGGTCGGGATCGTCAGCGCCACGACCTGACCCTTGAGGACGGTCAGCGGGTGGTCCAGGGCAAAGACGGGAGTGGTGCCGAAGTACGGATTGAGGACCTCGAGCGGGCTCTGGCGCACCAACGTGTACTGCGGCGGCTTGGAGCCTTCGACCGGCCGCAGGATGCCGATCCTCGCCTCGGCCGGCTGACCGAGAAATTCGTTGAAGAAGCCGATCTCGTTGGTGGTGGTCGCCGATTCCTTGGTCGATGGCTTGGCGAGAGTGATCGACCAGGCGACGATCTTGCCTTCGAACGGCGCCTCGTAGGGTTTCGGGATGCCGCCGGCGATCGCCTGGAAGCCGGTGACGTGCCCCTCGACCCGACAGGGCGTGATCTCGACGTTGTTGACGATCTTGCCGGGACAGGATGCCGGCGGGGTTTCGGAGGTCTGGCCGAGCACCAGAACCCGCAGCGGCGCCGAGTCGGCGCTGCCGGGCGCGGCGATCGCGATCAGGGTCGCAAGCAGGCAGCCAGCGGCCGCGACCAGCGCCCGGGCGCGGCCGGATCGGGTTGTTCTCTGTGCGGAGGGCATCGAATCTAGGCAACACGGGGTCAGAACCCCAGTTGCGCCGAGATTCTGCCCTTCGCGGCGGGGGAATGCGGCTGGCCCACCCCGCCTGCACGATCCCGGCCATTCGCGGGCTGTAGGGTTTTGAGCTCCAGATGGAGGTTTCAAGCCGCGCAGACGATTTCATTCCCGCCGGTCTCGCCTCCTTCGGAATCGAGGCGGACGAGATCGAGCTTGCCGTGATCGGCGCCGCCCACGGAATGCTCTGGCCGGCGATCCTCGAGCTCTTGGCGCTGGACACCAGCGGCGCCGCCCCTGAGCGCGCCCCGGACCTGAGCGGCCCCCCAGTGGCGCCGTGAGCGGCATCATCGATAGATCGCTGCGCGGCCAGGCAGCGGCGATCGCCGCCGGCGAGGCTGACCCAAACGAGCTGCTGGAGGCGACGCTGGAGCGGATCGAGCAGCGCAACCCAGCGCTCAACGCCGTCGTCGCGACCTTCCCGGAGCGCTCGCGGGAGATGATCGCGGCCGCCCCTGAAGGCCTGCTGCGCGGGGTCCCCGTCGTGATCAAGGACGAGTGGCCGCTGCCGTGGCGGGCGCAGCGCTTCGGCGCCGCCGAGATGCTCGCGCCGAGCGCGCCCGGCGAGTCCGGTCCCTACCGGGCGCTGCGCGACGCCGGCGCGACCATCGTCGGCGTCGGCAACATGCACGAGCTCGGTGCCGGCAGCACCGGCAACATCTCCGTCTACGGCCCGGCCCACAACCCCTGGGACACCGAGCGCTGCCCCGGCGGCTCCTCGAGCGGACCCGCATCCGCGGTCGCCGCGCGCCTCGTCGCCGGCGCCGTCGGCGCCGACGGGGTCGGCTCGATCCGCTATCCCGCCGCCTACTGCGGGCTGACCGGTTTGAAGCCGACCTTCGCCCGCTCGGCGATGGACGGCCACCACCTGGCGGCGGTCTCGACCACGATCGTCTCCGGCCCACTCTGTGCCGACGCGGCCGACTGCCGCCTCCTGGGCTCGGTCCTGTTCGGCGAGGAGCTGGCTGCCGGCGATGCAAACGGCCTTCGCATCGGCATCGTTTGCGACGGCGTCTCCGAGGATGTCGCACCGGGGGTGCGAGCGGCCTGCGAGAGCGCGATTGACGCGCTCCGGGAGGAGACCGGCGGCAAGGTCGTCGAGATCGAGCTGGCCGACCTCGGGCCGGCGGCGCTGGCGACCGTTCTGATCGCCAACACCGAGGGCCTCAGCGGCCTCAGCCCGAGCCGGCTCAACAACCTCGATCCCGAGCTGAGTCCGATCGGCCGGGGGCTGCTCAAGTACCGGATGCTGCTGCCGGCGGTGGCGAGCGTCAAGGCCCACCAGATGCGGGCGCTGATGCGCCGGCGGCTCGCCGCCGCCTTCGAGGAGGTCGACGTGATCGCCTGGCCGACCGTCCCGGCGGTGGCGCCGCCGCTGCAGGCGCCGCTGGTTGAGCTGCCCTCGGGGACGCTGACCGCCGACCAGGCGAACGTGCGCGGGGCGGCGCTCGCCAACCTCACCGGCATCCCTGCCGTCAGCGTCCCGGTCGGGCTCTCCGACGGCCTGCCGATCGGCCTGCAGCTGCAGGCGAGCTGGGGGCGCGACGAGCTGCTGCTCGACGTGGCGGAGGCGCTGGAGGGAGCCAACGGCCGCCGCTGGGTGGACTCGCTGCCGCCGCTGGCGCGGACGACCGAGGCGGCGGAGACCTAGGTGCCGGCGATAGTGGTCGAGGGACTCGAGCGCGCCTTCGACCGGCTGCTTGTCTCCCCCACGCCGCGCTGGGTCCTGCTCGCCGGCACCGTGCTGGCCGCCAGCGCCCGGGCGCTGATCCCGGCCTCCTTCGTGCTCGCGATCGCGCTGCTGCTGGGCGCCGGGTGGCCCGGGGTGGACGGCCTGCTAATCGCCGATGTGATGGTCGCGGCGATGGCGACCGTGGCGGCCTGCTGGGGCTCCTTCCTGGCGCTGCGCTTCAAGAGCCAGTCGGCGGCGCCGCTGATGCAGGCAGGGATGATGGCGCTGATCCTCACCACCACCGCCTACGCGCCGCTGGCGCTGCTGAGCGGCGGGCTCCAGGACATCGCCCGGGTCAGCCCGGTCACGCAGG
>DATAIY010000136.1:0-2527 GCA_036262475.1 Solirubrobacterales bacterium | reverse complement strand
GTTCCGTGCTGACCAACAAGTACGCCGAGGGCTACCCGGGGCGCCGCTACTACGGCGGCTGCGAGCAGGTCGACGTCGCCGAGCAGCTCGCGATCGACCGCGCCAAGGAGCTCTTCGGCGCCGTCCACGCGAACGTCCAGGCCCACGCCGGCGCCCAGGCCAACAACGCCGCCTACATGGCGCTGATCGAACCCGGCGACACCATCCTCGGGCTGGCGCTCGACCATGGCGGCCACCTCAGTCACGGGATGAAGCTGAACGTCTCCGGCAAGCTCTATGAGCCGATCGCCTACCACGTCCGCCGCGAGGACTTTCGGGTCGACATGGAAGAGGTCGAGCGCCTGGCGAGCGAGCACAGGCCGCAGCTGATCGTCGCCGGCTGGTCCGCCTACCCGCGCCAGCTCGACTTCGCCGCCTTTCGCGAGATCGCCGACTCGGTCGGGGCCAAGCTGATGGTCGACATGGCCCATTTCGCCGGCCTCGTCGCCGCCGGCGAGCACCCGAATCCGGTCGAGCATGCCGACGTCGTCACGACGACGATCCACAAGACCCTCTGCGGCCCTCGCAGCGGCATGATCCTGTGCCGAGAGGAGTACGCCAAAGCGGTCGACAAAGCGATCTTCCCCGGCCAGCAGGGCGGTCCGCTGATGCACGCGATCGCCGCCAAGGCGGTGGCGATGCGGATCGCCGCGACGGAGCCGTTCCGGGCCCGCCAGCGCCAGACCATCGCCAACGCGCAGGCGTTTGCCGCCGGGCTCGAAGGCGGGGGAATCCCGGTCCTCACCGGCGGCACCGACGTCCATCTGGTCCTGGTCGACCTGACTCCCACCGGGCTCGACGGCCAGACCGCCGAGGACCGCCTCGAGGCGATCGGAATCACCGTCAACCGCAACGCGATCCCCTTCGACGAGCGGCCGCCGATGAATCCCTCCGGGCTGCGGATCGGCACCCCGGCGCTGACCACCCGCGGCATGGTCGAGGACGACATGATCGAGATCGCCGCCGTCATCGCCACCGCGCTGAGCGACGAGTTCGATTCCGAGAAGGACGCCCTCCTTGCCCGCACCGGCGCCCTGATCGATCGCTACCCGCTCTACCCGCAGCTGACCCCAAGCGCTGTCTAGCGGCGCGTGAAGGTTTGGGTCGATTGCACGGCCGCGGCGCACCCCCTGGTTCTGCGGCCGATCATCGAGCGGCTCCAGGCCCAGGGCCATGACGTCTTCATCACCGCGCGTGAGTACGGGCAGACGCTCGGCATCCTCGACCGACTCGGATTGCCCTACACGACCGTCGGCGAGCACGGCGGCGCCTCGCGGCTGGGCAAGGCCTGGGCGCTCGGCACTCGCTCCTCGCGGCTGGCGCGGGTCGTCTGGGATCAGCAGCCGCAGCTGGCGGTCGGGCACGGATCGGTCGATCTCGCCGTCGTCTCCGCCATCTTCCGAGTTCCCTCGGTGCAGATGCAGGACTACGAGTTCGCGCGGCTGCAGCGTCAGATCGCCTTCCGGCTGGCGCGCCGGGTTCTGGCGCCGGAGTCGATCCCGGTCGACCGCCTGAAGCGGATCGGCGCCAGGCCGACGAAGCTGATCCGCTACCCCGGCCTGAAGGAGGAGTACTACCTTGCCGACTTCGAGCCCGACCCCGCGGTCTTCGGCGAGCTCGGCCTCGACCGAGAGAAAATCCTGGTCGTCGTCCGTCCGCCGCCGGAGACCTCCGAGTACCACGCCCGCAACGATCTCTACGCAGAGACGATCCGGCGGCTTGGTGCGGCGGCGGGCGAGGCAGAGGCCGTGATCATCCCCCGCACCGATGCTCAGGGGGCCGCCGCGCGGGCGATCGGCGCCGCCAACCTGATCGTCCCGGAGCGGGCAATCGACGCCCAGAGCCTGATCGCCTACGCCGATCTGGTTGTCAGCGCCGGGGGGACGATGAACCGCGAGGCGGTCGCCCTCGGGACCCCCGTCTTCACCACCTTCACCGGGCGCATGGGCGGTGTCGATGAGGCACTGATAGCCGAAGGCCGCCTTCAGGTCCTGGCCGATCCCGCCTCGCTTGTCCTCGCCAAGCGCCAGACCCCGGTGGGAGTGCTGCACCCGCGCGATCCCGCCCCCCTTGTCGAGGGCGCCCTCGGCGCCGTCGACAACCTCAAGTAGCCTGAGCCGGCCCGCTTTCCGCCCGGGCAAAGCGCATGGGCCCGACGACCACCGACGCCGTCCTCGCCTTCGTCGCCGCCGCGGCGATCGCCTGGCTGCTGGTCCCCTACGCGGAGAAGCTCGCCTACAAGGTCGGCGCGATCGACCAGCCGAAGGAGCGCGGCCTGCACGACCGGCCGATGCCGCGCCTCTCCGGGTTGGCGATCCTGGTTGCAGTCGAGGTGACCGGCTGGATCTGGCTACCCGGCGACGGCGAGAGCCACTCGATTCTGCTCGGCGCCGTGGCGATCGCCGCGGTTGGCGTCGTCGACGACGTCCGCGGGCTGCCGGCGCTGCCGAAGCTGATCGGCCAGATCGGGGCGGCGCTGATCCCGGTC
>DATAIY010000135.1:0-3424 GCA_036262475.1 Solirubrobacterales bacterium | reverse complement strand
CATGAGGGAAGCCGGGTTCCAGTACGAGGGAATCGGCAGGCCGCAGGTCGCACCGGCAACCGCCGCGACCAAGTAGTTGCAGGCGATCGTCTTAGTCGGCGGCGAGGGAACGCGACTTCGGCCGCTGACCGACACGACCCCGAAGTCGGCGCTGACGCTGGTCGACAGGCCCTTCCTCGCCTACATGGTCGAGTGGCTGGCCGAGCACGGGGTGACCGAGGTGGTGTTCGCCTGTGGCTTTCTGCCGGACGTTCTGCGCGAAGCCCTCGGCGAGGGCGAGCACGCCGGGGCCCGGCTCACCTACGTGACCGAGCCAGAGCGGCGCGGCACCGCGGGGGCGATCCGCTTCGCCGCGGACAGCCTCGGCGAGCGCCTGGCCGACCGCTTCCTCGCGCTCAACGGCGACGTGCTGACCAACTTCGACCTCGACACCCTGCTCCGCACCCACGAGCAGCGGCGCGCGCGGGCGACCCTGGCCCTGCACCGGGTCGAGGACTCCGCTGCCTACGGCCTCGTCCGCAGCGATGGTGACGGCGCCGTCCTGGAGTTCCTCGAGAAGACCGGTGAGGCCGTGCCCGGCGAGGTCAACGCCGGCGCCTACGTTCTGGAGCGGTCGGTCCTCGACCTGATCCCCCTCGGGGGCGAGGTCTCGATCGAGCGTGAGGTCTTCCCGCGGCTGGTCGGCGACGGGCTCCACGGGCTGCTCCTGGACGGCTACTGGATGGACATCGGCACCCCGGCGCGCTACCTGCAGGCCAGCTGGGACATCCTCGAGGGCCGGGTCCAGACGCGCGTGCGGCCCACCGCCCCGGGTCTGCTCGTCGGCGCCGGCACCGAGATCGCCGCTGGTGCCGCGGTCGGCCCGCGCGCGGTCCTCGCACCGGGCTGCATCGTCGCTGCCGGCGCGGAGGTTCGCGACTCGGTCCTACTCGATGGCTGCGCCGTCGGCGAGGGGGCTCGGGTCGCCGGTTCCATCCTCGCTCCTGGCGTTAGGGTCCAGGCCGGGGCCTCTCTCGCCGGCGCTGTCGTCGGACGGGGTGAGATAGTCCCGGCCCAGGTTCCATGATCGACGACGTCCTCGGCATACCCGATCAGCTGCGCGACGCCCTCTGGCGGATCGAATCCGCGCGCCTTGAGTCCGTGGACGCGGCGGGGCTGATGGTCTGCGGGATGGGCGGCTCCGCGATCGGCGGCGATCTCGCCGCCGCCGCGCTGGGGGATCGCCTGACCCGGCCGTTGGTTTCCATACGCGGCTACGAGCTGCCGAGTTGGACGACTCCGGACTGGACGGTGCTCTGCTCCAGCTACTCTGGTGGGACCGAGGAGACCCTCGCCTGCTTCGAGGCGGCGCAGGCGCTGGGCGCCCGCCGCATCGTCGCCAGCACCGGCGGCACGCTGGTCGACCAAGCCCGCGAGGCCGGGGTCCCGGTGGTCGGGCTGCCCGGCATCTTCCAGCCCCGGGCCGCGGTCGCCTACATGTTCGCCGTCGCCGCCGAGGCGGCGGCGATCTGTGGCATCGCCCCGCGCATCCACACCGAGATCGATGCTGCCGCCGCGTTCCTATCGGACCAGGTCGACGCCATTCAGGCCCGAGCCGCGGAGATCGCGGCCCAGCTCGACGGGTCCCTGCCGATCGTCTACGGCGCCGACCTGACCACCCCGGTGGCCCGTCGCTGGAAGACCCAGGTCAACGAGAACGCCAAGCTGCCCTGCTTTTACTCGGAACTGCCTGAGGCCGATCACAACGAGATCTGCGGCTGGTCCCCGGCCGCCGCCGACGCCGGTCTCGCGGCGATCTTCCTCGAAGACAGCGACCAGCACCCGCGTGAGCGGCGCCGCATCGAGTTGACGGCGGCCGCGGTCAGCGCCGGCGGGGCCACCTCGGTACGGGTCGAGACCGCCGGTGAGACCCGGGTCGCTCGGCTCTTCTGGGCGACGATGCTGGGCGACCTCGTCTCCTTGGAGCTCGCCCGGCAGCGCGGCGTGGATCCCCTTGCGATCGAGTCGATCGAGCGCTTGAAGGAGGCGATGGGACAGCCATGACCGCGATGAGGGCGATGGTGCTGGCCGCCGGTCTGGGCACGCGCCTGCGGCCGATCACCTACGAGATGCCGAAGCCGATGGTGCCGGTTTTGAACCGGCCGGTGATGGAGCACATCCTCCGCCTCCTCGCCCGCCACGGCTTCGGCCAGACAATCGCCAACCTGCACTGGTTCCCGGAGTTGATCGAAGCTCGTTTCGGCGACGGATCCAGCTGTGGGGTGGAGCTCTCCTACCGCCGCGAGGAACAGTTGCTGGGGACCTCTGGCGGTGTTCGCAACGCCGCCGAGTTCCTCCGCGAGAGCTTCCTCGTCATCTCTGGCGACGCGCTCACCGACATCGATCTGACGGCGATGCGCGAGTTCCATGAGTCCCACGACGCGATTGCGACGCTGGCGACCAAGCGGGTTGAGGACACCAGCCAGTTCGGCGTCGCGATCACCGGCGCCGACGGACGCATCCAGGGCTTCCAGGAGAAGCCGGATCCCGCCGAGGCCCTCTCCGACCTGGCCAACTGCGGCATCTACATGTTCCGTTCGGAGATCTTCGACTTCTTTCCCGACCCCGGGACCAGCAAGGCCGCCGGCCGCGGCGACCCGCCCGGCTTCGCCGACTGGGCGATGGACGTCTTCCCTCGCCTGCTGGACGGCGACGTGCCCTTCTACTCGTACGAGATCGACGGTTACTGGAACGACATCGGCAACCTCGAGGAGCTGCGCGGAGGGAATCTCGACGCGCTCAGCGGTGCGGTCGAAGTCGAGCACGAGGGAGAGATCGTGGACGGGTTCCGAAGCGGCACCCCCGAGGAGGACGAGGGGGCTCTGACGGGGCCGGTGCTGCTCGGCCCCGGCTGCGAGATCGCCGACGACGTTCGCATCGATGGTCCCGCGGTGATCGGCGACGGGGTGCGGGTCGGCGCCGGAAGCCGCTTGCGCGAAGTGATCGCCTTGCCCGGCGCCGAGATCTCCGCCGGTTCGGTGCTGGTCGGCGCAATCGCCGGCCGCCGCGGCTGAGCGCGCCGACGGCGACGAAGTTCTGACTGTTTTTCTTGACGAACCGCGCGCAACGCGTGCGCCGTCACCCCCCAGGATCGGTGCACGGAGATCCTCCACGCCGTCGCCGCCGGGCTCGGGCGCCGCTCTGCACGCCTTGCCGGCGATCGTGCAGGCCCAAGCGGGTCGCCCGCAACCGCTGTGGCCGCCGGCTTGCGATCGCCGACCCGCTGCTCGGCCAGGGCCCGCCGGGTCTTGACCGGGTCTGGTCCTCGGCGCCGCACGAGGGGTTGCCGGCAACCTGGTCGCGGCGCTGAAGTTCCGCCGTCTGCTCCCGGTCGCCGACCTGATGGCGGACCGGATCCAGTGGCTCGCCCCGGCTCACATCCTGA
>DATAIY010000134.1:0-1954 GCA_036262475.1 Solirubrobacterales bacterium | reverse complement strand
GTTGCGCAGCGCCTGCGCCGCGGTCGATCCCTCCAAGACCGGGGTCTGATCGAGGACGCTGAGTCGCAACTCCGAGGGCATCTTATGACGGTAGCCGGTGGGAATCGCCGTCCCCGCATAGGCTGGGGCGATGGGCACCATCGTCGGCTCCGCAAGCACCGAGGTCGAAGCGCCGATGGAGGCCGTCTACGTGGCCGCGGCCGACGGCGAGGGCGCGCCTCGCCCGCAGCCGGAAATCGAGGTCGCAGAATGCCTCAATCGTGATGCCGACGGAAATCAGATCCTGGTGCGGATGGAGACCGAAACCCCGGCCAAGCGGCTCACCTCGAAGCTGCGTTACAGCTAGGAGATGAGCCGCCGGATCACCTGGGTCCAGGAGGACGGCGACCTGAAGTCGGTCGAGGGTAGCTGGGAGCTCGAGGACCTCGGCGACCGGCGCACTCGCGCCACCTACAGGCTGGAAATGGATCCGGGGCGAATTCTGGGGATCGCCATCCGCGGACCGGTCGTCGGCGTGCTCCGCGGCCGGATGGTCGAGAGCACGCCCGGGAAGCTGAAGGCCTTCGTCGAGGTCGGCTCGGCCTAGGCCTCGACCGGGGCGCCGTTGGCGGTCAGGGTGACCTCGACGTTGCCTCGAGTCGCGTTCGAGTACGGGCAGACCTCGTGCGCGGCGCGGACCAGCTCGACGGCGAGGGCGTCCGCGACGGAGGGCAGGACGACATGAAGCTCGGCGGCGATCCCGTAGCCGCGCTCCTCGGTGGTTATCAGCGAGACCTTGGAGTCGATCTGCACATCGCCGGCCTCGGCTTTCTGGCGCGCGGCGACTACACCCAGGGCACCCTCGAAACAGGCAGCGAAGCCAACCGCGAACAGCTGCTCGGGGTTGGTGCCGCCGCCCTCGCCGCCCATCTCAGTCGGCAGTCGCAGGTCGACCTCGAGTGCCCCATCGCTCGTGCGGCCGTGTCCGTCGGCCCGGGCTCCGGTGACGTGCGCCTCGGCGGTGTAGAGGACCTCAGTCATCGTTCTCCTTCGTTTGAGGTCGCCGGCGAACCGAACTGTAGTCGGCTAACGGCGGCGGACCCGGAAGCGGAATAGAGCCGGACTGCGGTCGGGGTTGCCGGCGGCGTCGATGGCGAAAATGCGAACGGTATGCCGCCCGGGCGTCACCATGTAGGCGCGCGGCGGGGTGCAGGGCTGGTAGGGCTTGGCGTCGATCTTGCAGCGGAAATGCGAGCCGCGCTCGCTGGAGGCGAAGCGGAAGACGACCCGGCGCCGGGCTCGCGTCGTCGTCAGGAGCTTGGCGGGGTGGGCGCCGAGCTTGGTTCGAGGCGCCTTACGGTCGACGGGCGGCGTCAAGACCAGCGGCGGGGGCGGCAGTTCGGTCACGGTCCGGAAGTCTTCGGGCGAGCCCTGCCGCACCGTCTCGCATTCGACCGGAGTGGCATCCGCGTAGGCGGCGGTGGGGATGTCGAGGACGGCGGTATCGAGGTCGGCGCCGCAGTTGATCACCGGATCGGAGTCGGCGGAGTTGGCGAAGATCAAGTCCACGCCGGCGCCGGCGAAGTATTCATCGGGACCCTTGTGGCCAAGGAGCTGGTTGGGGCCGCCATCTCCGAAGAGGGCGTCGGCCGCTTCGGAGCCCTCGAGGTCCTCGATGCTGACCATGGTGTCTGCCGTGCCACCGGCGCAGCCGGGATCGCCGAACCTGCCTACCGCCCCGGGGTTGCCGAGGCGCGCGCCGACGCCGACGTTCGGCAAACGCGCCCAGGAGGAATTGTCGCGCCCCGCTTCGCCGTTCAGCGTCTCGCCGTCGCAGAGCGAGGTGGAGAGGAAGAGGTCATTGCCTTCGCCGCCGAACAGGTGGTCGGGGCCGCCCTGGTGGAGCAGAGCGTCGTCCCTGCCGAGCGCCGAGAGGTTGTCTTCGACGCTCCCAGCCCCGTCGACGAGCAGGTCC
>DATAIY010000133.1:0-16156 GCA_036262475.1 Solirubrobacterales bacterium | reverse complement strand
GATGCCGGCGCCGCTGCAGGCCTTCGCCGAAGTCAACCCCTTCACGATCACCGTCAATGCGATGCGCGCGCTCTTCCTCGGCGCCCCCGCCGGCAACGACATCTGGGTCGCCGTCGCCTGGTCGATCGGCATCGCCGCCGTCTTCGCCTTCCTCGCGGTAGCGAAATACAAGCGCGCCGTCGTCGGCTGAGTCCTGACCTCCAGCTAACCGGTGTGGCCGAGGACCTTTGTTGCACTATTGGCACTGTTTGCTTGCGAAGGGAAGCCGGTCTCGATCTACCTTCGATGTTGATGGCGTCTTTGAAGCAGAAAGGGGACTTGGCGGAGCTGGAGATCGCCGCGGATCTGGAGAGGACTGCGACCACGACTAATCGCGGACTTCGAAGGTCATCTCCACCGAATCCAGGTGAAGTTCACGCAATCCAACGGGCGCAGAATCCGCATCAGATGCCGATCGCATTCGCTCACGAAAGGCAAGGTCCGACAGACGCAGCACTTCACGGCCTCGATGGTCGACTTGATTGCTGTCTACGACCATGCGAGCGATCGCTGCCACTACTGTCCGTCCAGGGAGTTGGGGTCAGGTCGAGGTCGCAGTGGAGCCAGCCGGATTCGAACCGGCGACATCGTGCTTGCAAAGCACGCGCTCTGCCAACTGAGCTATGGCCCCGTCAGCCAGATTGTAGGGCCGACAGCGCTACCCGGCGAGCCCGATCATCAGCTGAGAGTGGTCGCTCGGATCGACTTTGACCGGAAGCTGGGCGCCCGGCTGGAGCTGGCCGATCAGGGCGGGGGAGACGACCTGGGTGTGGGTGACGCTGTTTGAGCTGCCGTTGACGTCGACCGTCATCTGGAACTGGAGCTCGGGCTGCATGTTGATCGTGCGGCCGGTGGCGACCATCTGGACGATCGTCGCAGTGCCGTCGACGCGTTCGTTGGCGAGATCCTCGGCCAGCTCCTGGTTGGACTGCACTTCCTGTGCCGCCTGGTTGGCCTGGGCGAGGCGTCCTTCATCATCTTGAAGCTGCCGCCCCGTTCCTTCTTCGTTTCCTTGCCGGTCTTGCTCAGGTCCCGCATGTCCTTGAACATGCCCATCGTGCTCTGCTCCTTCGGTAGGGGTCCCTGCACCGGCCCCGGTGTCTGCTCGTCCGACCCTAACCGCGGCGCGCGGACGCGGGTGTAGATTCGACGCGTGTTCGTGATCGGGTAGGGATGATCGTCCTCGCGCTGGCCATGGCCGGCTTCGGCATCGCGGCGCCTGTCGACGCTGCGAGGCCCGGGCTGATCGGCGGCGGCCTCGCCGGTGCCCTGCTCGCCTATCTCGACCCGCCGCGCCGCCGCGCCAAGGCGCCCGCCGGAACCGTCCGCGCCAAGGCGACGATCCTCGATGCCAAGGGAACCCCCGGCGCCGTCGCCGGCTGCCAGATGATCGAGCTGACGCTCGAGGTCAAACCGAAGGAAGGCCTCCCCTTCCAGGTGGAGCGCAAGTTCTTCGCCGGCCGCCTCGGCCGCGTCGAGCAGGGCCGCCGCATCGACGTCGTCTACAACCCGGCGAACCCGCAGCGGGTCGAGCTCGCCTGAGGCTGGTGCGCCCGGCGGGGCGCGGCGCCTCTCCTACGCGGTGAGGCTCTCGGCCCGCTGCGCCTCGGGCAGGTTCTGGTCCGCGTGGTAGCTGCTGCGGACCAGGGGGCCGGAGGCGACCGACTCGAATCCGAGCTCATAGGCGGCCTTTTCGAGCGCCTCGAACTCCTCCGGGTGCCAGTAGCGGACGACCGGCAGGTGGTTCTCGGTCGGCCGCAGGTACTGGCCGACGGTGAGGACCTGGACGCGATGCTCGCGCAGCAGCCCGAAGGTCTCGACCATCTCCTCGAAGCTCTCGCCGAGCCCGACCATCAGGCCCGACTTGGTGACGACGTCGGGGCCGCCCATCTCCTTCGCCATCCGCAGGACCCGGGCCGAGCGCAGGAACTGGGAGCCGCGCCGCGCGATCGGGTACAGGCGCGGCACCGTCTCGACGTTGTGGTTGAAGACGTCGGGGCGCTCGTGGATGACCTTGGCCAGCGGCATCTCCTGGCCGCGGAAGTCGGGGGTGAGGATCTCGACCTTGCAGTCCGGCGCCATCATCCGGATCGAGCGGATCACGCCGACGAAGGCGCTGGCGCCGTAGTCGGGCAGGTCGTCGCGGTCGACCGAGGTGACGACGGCGTGGCGCAGCCCCATCGCCTTCACCTGGTTGGCGACGCGCAGCGGCTCCAGCGGGTCGTTCCAGGTCGGCTTTCCCGTCTGCACGTTGCAGAAACCGCAGCGGCGGGTGCAGACGTCGCCGAGGATCATGAAGGTCGCGGTGCCGCGCTCCCAGCACTCGCCGACGTTGGGGCAGTTGGCCTCCTCACAGACGGTGTGGAGGTTGTCGGCGCCGATCGTCGCTTTGAGGCGGCGGTAGTTGGGACCGCCCGGCGCCGGCACTTTCAGCCATGGCGGCTTGCGGGCGCGCTTGAAGGGGATCGTGCCATCGGCCTCGGCGGCGGTGCCCCCGGGCTTGGCGCGGGAGCGGGTGACGTGGATTCGCTCGGTTACCTCGGTCATGGCGTCAGGTTGAGCCTAGCGGCCGGCAGGTCCAGGCCGAGATCGGCCGGATCGGCGGCGACCAGCGTGCGCTCGAAGACCTTCCCGAAGCGCTCGGCGACCGTCGCGGCGAAGGCTTCGAGGCTCTGCTCGGAGCCCAGCTCGCGCGAGAGCGAGGTCATCGAGACGCCCTCGATCCCGCAGGGCACGATCCACTCGAACGGCTGCAGGTCGTTGCTGACGTTGACCGCCAGCCCATGGGTGGTGACGCTGCGGCTGACGTGCACCCCGATCGACCCAATCTTCCGCGCCGTGGATGTTGATGGGCCTGTTTCCCTCCCTATGGGCGTATTTTCGGCCCGTCGACCGAGAACTGAGCCGGGCGGGGGGGCGCCCTCGGTCCAGACGCCGGTGAGGCCGTCGATCATCTGCGCCGGGACGCCGTGCTCGCCAAGCGAGCCGATCATCACCTTCTCCAGCCCGCGCACGTACCCGTGGACGTCGTTGCCGTAGGGGGCGAGGCTGACGATTGGGTATGCCACCAGCTGGCCGGGGCCGTGATAGGTGACGAGGCCGCCGCGGTCGGTGTCGCGGACTTCGATCCCCTGCATCTCGTACCACTGGGCGCCCATCGGCAGCTCCTCCGGGGTCGAGCGGCGGCCGCGGGTGTAGACGGGAGGGTGCTCGAGCAGCAGCAAAACGTCGGCGATCTCGCCCTCCTGGCGCGCCCCCTCCAGCCGTTTCTGCGCCTCGCGCGCCTCCTCGTAGGGCACGGTTCCGCAGTGGACGACCAGGATCTCGTCACTCATCTTCATAATCCTTGCAGGATGCGGCCCTATCCTTGATGGCCCGCTGATGGTCCAGTCCAAGGTTCTCCGACCCGAATGGCTCCCGGCCGTGGCGCTCAGTTCCGCGCTCGCGGTGCTGATGCTCATCTGGAGCCCGCCCGTCGGGGACCTCGCGGCGCAGGTCTTCCGCACCGAGCTCTTTCAGCGCGCCGGCCTGGCGATCTGGAACGGCAGCTGGTACGGCGGCCACTACATCCTCACCTACAGCCTCCTCTTCCCGCCGCTGGGGGCGCTGTTCGGACCGCAGCTGGTGGGGGGGATCGCCGTCGTCTCCTCCTCCTACCTCTTCGACCGCCTGGTCCGCGACCGCTGGGGGGTGGAGGCGCGCTGGGCAACCCTCTGGTTCGCGGCCGGCGTCGTCACCCTGCTCGCCGACGGTCAGCTCACCTTCGCCCTGGGAGTCGCCTTCGGCCTCGCCTCCTTGCGATGCCTGCAGGTCGGTCGCGCCCGGCTCGCCGTCCTCGCCGCCGCGGCCTGTGCCCTCGCCAGCCCGGTCGCCGCGGCCTTCCTCGCTGGCGTCATCTTCGCCGGGGCCTGGGAACGGGGCCGGCGCGTCAACCGCGCCGCGATCGCCGCCGGGGCGCTGGCGCTCGTCCTCACCATCGTCCCCAACCTCGCCTTCCCGGAACCGGGGCAGTTCCCCTTCGCCTTCTCCTCCTTCATCGCGATCCCGCTCTGGTGCGCCGGGGCGCTCTACATCATCCGCGACCTGCCGGAGGAGCGACAGCTGCGCCGGGTGGTCGTCGGCTACCTGCTGGCCTCGACCCTGATCTGGCTGACGCCGAACGCGCTTGGCGGTAACGCGGTCCGGCTCGGCGCCCTTTTCGGCGGCCCGGTGCTGGCCGCGGTCGTGCTCTCGCGCCGTCCCCGGGTGGCCCACTGGCTGCTGGCGCTGGCGATGGTGGGCAGCCTCTACTGGCAGCTGACCGCCAGCGTCACCCAGATCGCCCGATCCGTCGGCGATCCCTCGACCACCTCGGCCTACTTCCAACCGGCCGCGACCTGGCTGCGCGCGCACGGCGGCGAGGGAATGCGGATCGAGGTGCCGCCGACCGCCAACCACTGGGAGTCCGCCTACCTGGCGCCGAAGTTCGAGCTGGCGCGGGGATGGCTGCGGCAGCTGGACGCCACCCGCGACGATGTCTTCTACGACGAAGGCGAGCTCACCAACAGCGCCTACAGCGCCTGGCTTCGTGCCAACGCGATCTCCTACGTCGCCCTCCCCGACGCCCCACTCGACTACTCCTCGACCGCGGAGCGACGGTTGATTCTCAGCGAACCCTCATACCTGACCCTGCGCTACCGCTCCGAACACTGGCGGATCTTCCAGGTGCGTGACCCGAGGCCGCTGGTCGCGCCGATCGGCGGCCCGGGACGGGCGCAGACGCTCTGGGTCGGCCGCCAGGGCTTCGCCCTCGACGTCACCACCCCCGGCGAGTTCCTCGTCCGCGTCAACTTCACGCCCTACTGGTCGATCTCCCGCGGCAGCGGCTGCATCCTCCGCCGCGGCGACTGGACCGTCGCCCGCGCCTCCCAGCCCGGCATCTTCCGCGTCGAGGCCGACTTCTCGCTCGGCCGCGCCTGGAACGCGGTGACCGGCGCCCGCAAGACCTGCTGAGCCGCGACAACTGATGGTTAGAGCGCCAGCGAGACCGGCTCTTCGAGCAGGGTCCGCACCCGGGCGAGGAACTCGGCCCCCTCGGCGCCGTAGAGGATGCGGTGGTCGCAAGCCAGGGTGACGTTCATCAGCTGGGCGGCAACGATCTCCCCGTCGCGGAAGACTGGCCGCTCCTTGATCGCGCCGACCGCGAGGATCGCCGCCTGGGGTGAGTTGATCACGGCGCTGAAGTTGTCGATCCCGAACATCCCCAGGTTGGAGACGGTGAAGGTTCCGCCTGATAGCTCGGGCGGGGTGATCGTCGCCTCGCGCACTTTCCCGGCCACCGCGCGGGTATCGGAGGCGATCTGGCGCAGGCCCTTGCGGTCGGCGTCGAAGACGGTGGGGACCACGAGGGCGCCCTGGGCGGCCACTGCGACACCAACATTGATCCGCGAGTAGAGCTCGAACCTGCCGTCGCGGTAAGCGCCGTTTGCTTTCGGGAACTCCCCGAGGGCGATCGCGCAGGCCTTCACGACCATGTCGTTGAAGGAGGGGACGACGTCGCCCTCGGCGGCCGCGGCCTTGATCCCTGAGCGCGCTTGCACCGCCCGGCTCATGTCGATCTCGGCTTCGAGGTAGAAGTGCGGCGCCGTCGCCTTTGACTCCGACATCCGCCGCGCGACCGTCTGCTGCAGCTTCGAGAGCTCCTCGACGGTGACCTGACCCTTGGCGGTCTCGGGAGAAGGCACGTCGGGACTGACCGCCCCGATCGCGGGTCCTGCCGCGACGGCATCCCCCGCGGTGTTCGGCGCCGCCGCGCCGAGGGGGACCCCCGCCCCCGTGTCACCCGCTGAAGCGGCGGCCTTCTTGACGTCCGACTTGACGATTCGGCCCCCAGGTCCCGACCCCTCGACAGTCGAGAGGTCAATGCCCTTCTCCCTGGCAAGCCGCTTAGCGACCGGCGAAGCCTTGACCCGCTCCCCGTCAGCGTGTGGGGCCTCGGCCGGTGGGCTGGGCTCCGCAGCCGGCTCAGGCTCGGGCTCTGGCTCCGGCGCTTCATCCACGGCGGGAGGTGCGGCCTCGGTGGGAGCTGACTCGTTCGAGGCCACTTCTCCAGGCTCCCCGACCCTCGCGATCGGCTCCCCGATTGGCAGCGTCGCGCCCTCCTCGGCCAATATCTTCGTGAGCGTGCCAGCGACATCGCTCTCGTAAGCCATGTTCGCCTTGTCGGTCTCGATTTCGACGATCTCCTCGCCGACTACGATCTTGTCCCCGACCTTCTTCATCCAGGTCAGGATCGTCCCCTCCTCCATCGAGTCCGATAGGCGGGGCATGACGATGTCCGGCATTAGAAGCTCCTCCTCGGATTCATCGGAGCGAGCCCTCAAGCGTCGCCAGCGCCGCGCTGACGACGTGCTCCTCGTGCGGAATCGCAGCCTGCTCGAGCCGTTTGGAGTACGGCATATGGACGTCGGCGCCGGTCACCCGCTGCACCGGCGCGTCGAGGTCGTCGAAGGCTTGCTCGGTGATCAGGGTCGCCAGGTTGGCGCCGACCCCGCCGTGTGGCCAGCCCTCCTCGACTATCACCGCCCGGTTGGTCTTGCGGACCGAGGCGAGGATCGTGTCGAGGTCGAGCGGGCGCAGCGTTCGCGGGTCGATCACCTCGGCCTCGACGTCGTGCTCGTGGGACAGCGTACGCGCTGCCTCCTCGGCCACCTGAGCCATCTTGAGGATGCCGACGATGGTCACGTCGCCGCCCTCGCGCCGCACCGCGGCTTTGCCGAAGGGCAGCACCTCGTCCTCGCCCTCGGGCACCTCGCCGCGTACGCCGTAGAGGCTCTCGTGCTCGATGAAGATGACCGGGTTGTCGTCGCGGATCGCCGCCTTCAGCAGCGCCTTGCCGTCGGCCGGGGTCGAGGGACAGGCGACCAGCAGGCCGGGGACCTGGAGGTAGAGGGCCTCGAAGCTGTGGGAGTGGGTGGGGCCGAGCTGGTGGCCGCCGCCGCCGGGCATCCGCACCACCATCGGCACCTTCGCCTGGCCGTTGAACATGTAGGGGATCGCGGCGGCGTGGTTGACGATCTGATCCAGCGCCAGCAGCGAGAAGTTCACGGTCATCAACTCGACGATCGGCCGCAGGCCCGCCATCGCCGCGCCGACCCCGGCGCCGACGATCGTGTTCTCGGAGATCGGCGTGTCGCGCACCCGCCGCTCGCCGAACTCGTCGAGCAGGCCGTCGGTGACCTTGAAGGCTCCCTGGAAGACGCCGACGTCCTCGCCCATCACGAAGACGCCCTCGTCGCGGCGCATCTCCTCGGCCATCGCGTCGCGCAGCGCCTCGCGCATCCGCAGCGTCGCCATCAGCTCCCGGCCTCCTCGGCGTTGACCGGCTGCTCGTCCTCGTCTGCCTTGTACGCGGTGCCCTCCTGGGCGTCGCCCTGGATCGCCGGGTTGGGACGGGGGCCTTCGGGCCGGCCGGCGTAGGCGGCGCCGGCTTCGGCCAGCTCACGGGCGGCGTCGGGCATCCGGGCCTCGTGCTCGCCGCGGTGCGGCTCGGGGCTGCGCTCGTCGACCGCGTACCAGCCGCCGGGATCGGTCGTCGCGTAAAGGCCTTCGTACATCGTGTCGAGCGCCGGTTCCGGCGAGGCCTCGGCGAACTCGGCCGCGGCCAGGACCGTTTCCTCCGCCTTTTCGCGCGCCTGCTTGACCTCGCGCTCGCCCAGCACTCCGGCCTCGACGCAGCGCTTGGCGAAGTTCTCGATCGGGTCTTTCTCGCGCCACTCCTCGACCTCCTCGCGCTCGCGGTAGACCTCGGGGTCGGCGGCGGAGTGGCCGCGATAGCGGTAGGTGAAGGCCTCCAGCAACGTCGGGCGAGCGTCTTCGCGCGCCATCCGGATCCCCTCGGCAACGCCCTCGCGAACCGCGAGCACGTCCATGCCGTCGACCCGGGTGCCGGAGATCCCGTAGCCCTCGGCCTTCTTGGAGAGGTCGGTCTGGGCCGAGTGCCGCTCGACCGCGGTGCCCATCCCGTAGAGGTTGTTCTCGACCAGGAAGAGGACGGGGAGGGTCCACAGCGCCGCCAGGTTCATCGTCTCGCCGAAGTTGCCCGTATTGGAGGCGCCGTCACCGAACATGCAGACGGTGACCGAGTCCTCGCCCTTGTACTGGGAGGCGAGGCCGAGGCCGGCGGCGATCGGCAGGTTGCCGCCGACGATCCCGTAGCCGCCCATGAACCGATTCTCGGCGTCGAAGATGTGCATCGAGCCACCGCGGCCGCCGCTGGTGCCGTCGACCCGGCCGAACAGCTCTGCCATCACCCGGTTGGGGTCGGTGCCGCGAGCGATCGCGTGGCCGTGGGTGCGGTAGGTCCCGATCAGGAAGTCCTCGTCGCGCATCACCGAGGTGGTGCCGACGATCGTCGCCTCCTCGCCGATCGCCAGGTGCAGGAAACCGCCGGCTTTCGCTCGCTGGTACTGGCGCCCGGCCTCTTCCTCGAAGCGCCGGATCAGCGCCATCCGCGCCAGCAGCTCGTAACAAGTGGCGGCGTCGGGAAGATCGGCCATCGAACGGCCACATTAGATGATCGGTCCCTGCACCTAGGCGCGCCGCGCGCCTGACAGCGGGACGAATGGGGGGTCAGGTACGGGCAGCCTCCAGGCCGGCCTCGAGCCGGTCGTCCCCCCAGAAGACCTCCTCGCCGACGACGAGGGCGGGGACGCCTTCGACCCCGAGCGCCGCCGCCCGGTCGGTCGCTTCCCGCAGAGCGCTCTTGACGCTGCCGGTCTGGACCGCTTTCAGCAGCGCCCTGGGGTGCAGCTCGCAGGCGGCGCCGGCGATCAGCACGTTGTCTGGGTCGGTCAGGTCGCGGCCGGCGGCGAAGGCCTGGCGGAAGGCGGCGAGGGAGAAGGAGACGGTGCGGCCGGTCTGCTTGGCGAAGGTCGCCGCTCGCATCACGATCAGCGTGTTGCCGGGCCAAGGGTCGGGCCAGGCGATCGGCGGTAGCCCGTAGGCGGAGGCGCGGCGCTCGACCTCGGCCATCCCCTCGGCGCGCCGGTGCCCGTTCCCCCAGGAGTCGCGGCCGAAGTGCTGGAAGAGGCCGCCGAGCAGGATCGGCTGCCACTCCGGCTGCTCCAGCCCGGCCTCGGTGAAGAGACCGCTGATCCGCTCCGCCGAGAGGTACGCGTAGGGCGAGCCGAGGTCGTAGTAGAAGGTCGGCCGATTCACCCAAGACTCCAAAAATCAAGCGGATCGGCGGACGCAGGGAGGACGACGAGGGAAGCGCGCATCAGTGCGTGACCCGAGCAGACCGACTGAGGACTCCGAGATCTGCGGGCTTGCAGGAGCCTCAGGCGTGGATGGCCCAGCCGTCGACCGCCCGTGCCGCGTCCAGGATCGCCTCGGAGACGGTTGGGTGCGGATGAACGATCCGCGAGAGCTCCTGATAGCCGCCCTCGAGCGCCATCGTCGCGACCAGCTCGGCGATCATGTCGCAGGCGCGGTTGCCGACGATGTGGGCGCCGAGGACCTCGCCGTACTTGGCGTCGATGACGAGCTTGACCAGCCCGTCTTTGTCGTCGTAGACGGTGCCGGCGCCCTCGCCGGCGATTTTCTGTTTGCCGATCTTGACCTCGTGCCCGGCCTCCTTGGCGGCCGCCTCGGTGAGTCCGACGCTGGCGACCTGGGGGTGGGTGAAGGTGGCGCCGACCATCAGCTCCTGGTCGACCGGGTGGGTCTCGACACCGGCGGCGCGCTCGACCGCGATGACGCCCTCCTCGGAGGCCTTGTGGGCGAGCGCCTTGCGGTTGACGAGGTCGCCGATCGCGAAGACCTTGGGGTTGGTCGTCTGCTGGTAGGCGTCGACCTTGATCTTGCCGTTCTCCTCGAGCTCGACGCCGGCCTTTTTCAGCCCCAGCGGGCCGGTGTCGGCGGTGCGACCGCCGGCGATGCAGAGGTAGTCGACCTCGGCAGACTTGTCGCCGTAGGTGAACTTTACCGAGCTCTTGCCGGCCTCGACGTTCTCCACCGGGGCGCCGGTCGAGATCTCGATCCCCTGTTTCTTGAAGACTCGTTCGACGATCTTGGCCATGTCCTTGTCCTCGGCCGGGAGGATCTGGTCGAGCATCTCGATCAGCAGCACCTCGACGCCAAAGCGAGAGTAGGCGGAGGCGATCTCCGAGCCGGAGGCGCCGGCGCCGACCACGGCGATCTTCTTCGGCAGCTCCGGCAGCGACCAGGCACCCCAGGTGTCGACGATGCGGTCGCCGAACTCGACACCCGGAATCGGCAGCGCAATCGAGCCGGTGGCGAGAATCACCGAGCCGGCCTCGTAGACCTCGTCGCCGACCTTGACGTTGTCGTCGGCGGTGAGCGACCCCTCGCCCTCGATCACCGTGATCTTGTTCTTGTCCCAGAGCATCTTCACCCCGCCCGAGAGCGATTCCGATACGGATGCGCGGCGCTTGCCGACGGCGTCCCAGTCGAGCGAGACGTCCTTGGCGAGGACGCCGAGCTCGGCGCTGCCCCTGGCCTCGGCGTAGATCTCCGCCGTGCGCAGGATCGTCTTGGCCGGGATGCAGGCGTAATTGAGGCAGCGCCCACCGGCTTTGTCACGCTCGACGACGGCGGTTTTGCGGCCCAGCTGGGCGGAGCGGATCGCCGCCACATAGCCGCCGGGGCCACCGCCGATAACGATCGTGTCGAAGGAGTCAGCCATCGGCTCGTGAGCCTATAGGAGTGCCCGATCCGGCCCGACGGGGCGTTTGTGGATCCCCCCGATGGGACTACTGATCAGCCGCCGGAGGAGGGGCGCTGCGGCATCTGGATCCGGGCCATCGCCTTGACCATGAAGAAGAAGAAGCTCCCGGCGACGGCCAGCAGCCCCAGCGTCGCCGCGAATTGCCCCACCGTCGCCGCCTGCAGGGCGAGACCGTAGACGGCGCTGAAGATGAGGAAGACGAGGATCAGCTGGAAGCCGAGGACGGCCCAGTAGCGGGCCCGCCACATCCCCCAGGACATGACCCCCATGATCAGTGCTGGCGCCAGCACCTGGGGCAGCTTCGGCACCTGGCCGTTGACCTTCACCCCGGCCACGTAGCCGGCGACGATCGAGAGCGCGATCAGGCCGGCGACGACGGCGCCGATCGTCACTACCGTCGGCCGCTCGCCCTCGGCCAGCGGCGCCAGCGCCTCGCGGGCGGCCCGGTTGCGCTCCTCGGCCTTGGCGTAGCCGCGCGCCATCGAGTCGCCGCCCCGCCGCTTGCGCTTCTGGCGCTCCTCAGCCACCGGGCGCCACGCCCCTCCACGGAGCCGGCTGGTCGAGCAGGACGTCCTGGCTGGTGCGGTCGGAGCCCTCGGCGGCGACGAAGGAGCGGCGCAGCTCGGCCGCGGCGGCGCCGGGGTCGGCGGCGTCGCGGATCGCCCGGACGGCGCAGATTCGCCGTGCCCCCGCCCGCACCACCTGCTCGGCATTGCCGGCGTCGATGCCGCCGATCCCGAAGAAGGGGTGGCTGGCGCTGCCGGCAGCGTGGGTGACGAGCTCGAGCCCGACCGCCGGCCGACCAGCCTTCGTCGGCGTCTCCCAGATCGGGCCGACGCTGATGTAATCGACCGGGCGCTCGGCGGCGGCGGCGATCTGCTCCTCGGAATGGGTCGAGAGGCCGATGATCGCGTCCGGCCCCAACAGCTCTCGCGCTGCCTCGGCCGAGGTGTCGTCCTGGCCGACGTGGACGCCGTCGGCGTCGCAGGCGTGCGCGAGTTCCGGGTCGTCGTTGACGATGAAGAGCGTGCTGTAGGTGTCGCAGACGCGGCGGAAGGTGGCGGCTGAGCGTTCGATCTCCTCCGTCCCCAGCTCCTTCTCCCGGATCTGCACGATGTCGACACCGCCGCCGAGGGCGGAGCGCAGCAGCGCTTCCGGGTCCTCCCCACGCGGCCGCGCCTCGCAGCAGAAGTAGAGGCGAGCGCTGCGCAGTCGCTCGCGCCGGAGCGGCCCGCTTCCCTCTGGAGGCCCGAGGCTCATGCCCCGATTATGAACCCGCCCGGCTTCTAGCCTTCACAAGGGGGGTAGCATCGGGGTTGTACCGGGAGCCCGCGAGGGCTGAGAGGGTGGCATCGAGGCCACCGACCGTCTGAACCTGATCCGGGTAATGCCGGCGGAGGCAATGGCTTGACCGGGAAGCGCAGTTTTGACGCGGTGTTCGTAGGCGGCGGGGTCATCGGCCTCTGCTGCGCCTGGCAGGCGGCCCAGCGCGGGGCGCGGGTCGCGGTGCTCGAGCGCTCCGAGCCCCCCGCGGGCGCCACCAACGTCGCCGCCGGGATGCTGGCCCCGGTTGGCGAGCTCACCTTCGGCGAGCCGGAGCTGCTGCGGATGACCCTCGCCTCGGCCCGGCTTTACCCCGAGTTCGTCGCCGAGCTGGAGGCTGCGAGCGGAGAGTCGACCGGGTACGCGCGCCAGGGCGCCCTGCACGTCGCGCTCGACCGCGACGAGGCGGCCCAACTGCGCCGCGTCCACGATCTCCAGCGCTCGCTCGGGCTCGAGGCCGAGTGGCTGGCGCCGCGCCGCTGCCGGGAGCTGGAGTCGGGCCTGACCCCGTCCTTCAACGGCGGCGTCTACGCGCCGGGTGAGGCGGCGATCGACCCGCGGGCGCTGGCGAGGGCTCTGATGGCGGCGCTCGCCGCGACGGGGGCCGAGGTACGGACGGGATGCGAGGTCGTCGATGGTGTCTATGAGGGCGATCGACTCGCCGGCGTCCGCACGGCAGCCGGGGAGGAGCTTCACGCGAAGACCGTCGTTCTCGCAAACGGGGCCTGGTCCGGACAGACCGCCTGGCTTCCGGAGCACGCCCGCCCGTCGGTTCGCCCGGTCAAGGGTGAGGTGCTGGAGTTGCGGAGCCGCGACGGCGCCGCGCCGCCGGCCCAGCGAATCCTCGCCTCCGAGCGCGTCTATCTGGTGCCGCGCACCGACGGCCGCCTGATCGTCGGGGCCACCGTCGAGGAACGAGGGTTCGACACCACGGTCACCGCGGGCGGGATTCTCGAGCTGCTGCGGGAGGCCTACCGCCTGCTCCCCGACGTCGCCGAGATGGAGTTGCTCGGCTCGTTCGCCGGTCTGCGCCCGGGGACCCCGGACAACCTCCCCCTCGTCGGTCCGGGTGCGATCGAGGGCCTGGTGCTGGCGACCGGCCACTACCGCAACGGCATCCTGCTGGCGCCTCTGACCGGCGCGGCGATCGCCGCCCAGCTCGCCGGCGCGCCGCTTCCGGACGCCGCCACCCCCGCCAACCCCGGGCGTTCGTCCCTTGTCGCCCATAGAGATACAAGGGACGAACGCGCGGGCAGCGGCACGGGGCCGAGCGCCGAGCCGGCGGAGCTGGCGCGATGAGGATCGAGCTCAACGGCGAGGTGCGCGATCTCGCCGATGGGGCGACGCTGGACGCGGCCGTGCGCGAGTCCGGTGCCGGCGAGGGAGGCCGCGGCGTCGCGGTCGCGCTGGACGGCGAGGTGGTGCCGCGCGGCGAGTGGGAGCGGACGCCGCTGCGCGAAGGTCAGGCGGTCGAGGTGCTGGCGGCGATCCAGGGCGGCGCCGAGAGCTGGGAGCTCGGCGGGCGCGAGTGGTCCTCGCGGCTGATCGCCGGCACCGGCGGCTTCCGCTCGCTGGAGCAGATGGAAGCCGCGTTGGTCGCCGCGGGGACCGAGATCGTCACCGTCGCCCTGCGCCGCGTCGACCCCGCCGCCGAGGGCTCGGTCATCGACCTGATCGACCGGCTCGGGCTCTTCGTCCTTCCCAACACCGCCGGCTGTTACACCGCCCGCGACGCGGTCCGCACCGCCCGCCTCGCCCGCGAGGCTTTCCAGACCGACTGGATCAAGCTCGAGGTGATCGGCGACGATCGCACCCTCTATCCCGACGCGGTCGAGCTCCTCGACGCCGCCGAGCAGCTGGTCGGCGATGGCTTCACCGTCCTCCCCTACACCAACGACGACCCGATCCTCGCCCGCCGCCTCGAGGAGGTCGGCTGCGTCGCGGTGATGCCGCTCGGCTCGCCGATCGGCTCCGGCGCCGGCATCCGCAATCCGTACAACATCGCGATCATCACCGAGCGCGCCGAAGTCCCGGTCGTCCTCGACGCCGGCATCGGCACCGCCTCTGATGCGGCGCTGGCGATGGAGCTCGGCTGCGACGCGATCCTCGCCGCCAGTGCGATCTTCGGCGCCGAGGACCCGACCGCGATGGCCTCCGCCCTGCGTGGCGCCGTCGAGGCCGGTCACGCCGCCCGCCGCGCCGGCCGCATCCCCCGCCGCACCCACGCCGAGGCCTCGACCGCGTACCAAGGCCTACCCGACCTTTCCTGAGCTCGACTGCGGCGCCTACGGCATATCCGTCCGCAACCCCGTCGGCCGCCGATCTGCGGGCTACCGCTGGCCAATCGCTGCTGCAGGTCAAGACTCGACGCCGCCGGCTCGGCATAGCGGTGCACCGCTATCCGCCATGGTTGCTGCGGCGCTGGCGCTATTCGTCGTCCTGGCTGGCGCCGGCCCGGCCTCGGCGGCTGCGCCTCGTGACAGCGGATTGCTCCTGACCATCGCGGCCAGGTCCTGGCCGACCTACTCGGACATCACCGCCAACCTCGCCCGCAACAACATCATGGAGAGCCTCCGCGATCTCGGGGCCGACACGCCTACCGCCACGGCGAACCGGTCGATCCACGGGTCGAGCGTCGGGTACAGCCGAATTGCGAGCCACTGCCAGACTGGAGATTCACGCTCGGGAGCGGCTACCAGATCCGTGCGGTGGCGGGGCCCTGGGGGGCGCTGTCGATCGTCCGCAACCCGTTTGCGACCCCAATCGTCACCCAGAACTCGACCGACCTCCTCGATCCGCAGGGCCTGCCGACCGGGAAGTCGATCGGGGGGGCGACGACCATCCGCCTCAGCGCCGCGGAGGGCGAACTTGCCTCGAAGCGGTCGCTTTGGATCCAGGGGGGCACTGCCGCGGACCCGATCCTCAATCAGGAGTTCCCGGGCCCCCAGTATGGCTTCGGAGCACTGCGCTGCGCCATCGACAACGTCAACGGCGACAACGTCGAGTACGTCGCCTACCCGGCCGGCGGGCGCATGAAGATTTGGGTCTCGGGCATACAGATCTTGTGAAGGTGCCTTGGACATGATGGGAAGACCGAACTAGAAGGTCCAACGCTAGGATTTGCGCTGGTGAGCCGGGAAGCCTGGTCGGCAGCCGCCACCATGCCCGAGCCCTTCGCCCCCAGCCAACGCCATTCCCGGTTTGCCTTAAGTGCGGAGTGACGTGGGGAGGCGCTGCGCATGAACCTGTGGGTGGTCCCGGCGATCGAGATCGCGGTCGCAATGGTGCTCTTCGCAGGAACCTACGCTGCGGATCGGGCCGTCTATGACGGCCACCACCCACTCCCGAGTTGGATCTTGGTCGGGACGGCGGATGGCGCGCGCCAGATCATCATCTCGCTTGCTGCGGCGGTGCTCACCGTAGTCGGCGTCGTCTTCTCGATCATGATCGTCACGCTGACGCTCGCCTCGACCCAGTTCGGGACGCGGATGCTGCGCAACTTCATCCGCGACCGGGGTACCCAGGTCACGCTTGGCACGTTCGTGGCCACGTTCGTATACGCCCTCCTGGCGCTGGCGAGCATCGGGCCCGGCCCGCACGGCGAATTCGTCCCTCATATCTCGGTCACGGTGCTGCACGTACTCGTCCTCGTGGACCTCGGAGTCCTCGTCTACTTCATCCACCACATCGCGATGTCGATCCAGCTGCCGCAGGTGATCGCCAGCATCGCGCGCGACCTGTCGCACGCGATCGACCTCGAGAGCACCCCGGAGGATCGCGGGCCCGACGCCGCGGAGCCGACCGGGGCCGTCGGTTGCCGAGCTCTTGCAGCGCATGGATGACGGCCGCGGCGGCGCGGTGCAGGCGCCCACCAGCGGCTATCTGCAGTTCGTCCGCCACGACAGACTGGTGCGAATCGCAACGCAAACCGGTTCGGTGATCCATCTCGCCCACCGACCGGGCAACTTCGTGGTCGGCGGTCAAGCGTTTGCCACGGTCTTTCCCGCGCAGGCGGCCCCCGAGGTCGCTCGAGAGCTCGCGCGCGCACACGCGACCGGCCCGGTC
>DATAIY010000132.1:0-3346 GCA_036262475.1 Solirubrobacterales bacterium | reverse complement strand
GGCACTCCTTCCCAGTCGGTGGCCGCTCCGCGCGCTCCAAAGCGGATCAGATTTCATCCTAGATCCGAGGCGCCGCCCCGATGGCTCGAATCTCCGGACTCGGCCTTCGGGCGCTGTGAGATCCCCAACGGCGCTCGAGACGGGGGTCGGCGCCGGCAAACCGGGACGTAGGTTCGCGAGCAGCCGTGTCAGCCAGGTTTAGGAGAGAAGATGCCGTCTGAGACACCAGCTTCGCAATACGCGCGATCCGAGTCGGGACGTCTCGAGGACCGCGTCGCGGTGATCACCGGCGCCGGGCGTGGGATCGGCCGGCGTTCGCCCTCGGCCTGGCCGCGGAGGGCGCGAAGGTGGTCTTCATCACGTGCAGCTCCGACGAGCTCGACGTGGTTGTCGCCAGCGCCCGCGAGCTGGGGTCCCGGCAACGACGTGATCCAGGCCAACGACGGTGCCGCCAACGTGGTCGACTGCGGTCCCGGACAGCACGACGTCGCGGTCATCGACGGCAAGGACATCACCCGGTTCTGCGAGGTCGTCGACTAGGACTCGCGCCAGATCTGCCAGTACGCCCGCAGCCGGTGCCGGAAGTGCTTCGGCTTCTCGGCGTAGACGCGCCCTCCGAGGCCGAGCGCGCGGTCGAGCAGCTCGGCCTGCCGCTGCTCGATCAGCGCCGCGAAGGTCTCGCGCTCGGCAACCATCTCGGCGCGCCCCTCGAGATCTTCGGCCAGAACCGCGAGGTCATGATGGTCTCCGAGGAGTTCGGCCAGCTCGTGGACCTGTTCTGCGGTCTCTTCCATCAGGCTCGGCCAGGCGTCGCACAGCAGCCGCAGCTGGTACCAGAGGTCCTTGGCGCGTTTGCGGAGCTCGTGGACGTTCTCGGCGCTGCCGTCGACCCGCGCCTCCTTCAGTGCCTCGCGCCCGGACCGGTAGGTCCGGTTCAGGCCGGGCTCGATCAGCTGCCAGGAGTCGGCTTCGAGCGGCCAGCCGGCGATTCGCTCGCCGGCTTTGTCGATCTCCTCTATCGCCAGCTCGGTCTCGGCCGTCGCCTCGCCGCGGACGGAGCCGGCGACCCGCTCGAGGTCGGTTTCGAGCTCCTCGGACCAGGCGAGCGAGGGCCCGGCAGGACAGTCGTCCCCGAAATGCACCTCAAGGGCTCGAAGGGTCTCCAGCTTGACCTTGGCGTCGCGGCTCCCCGAGAGCCGGCGACCCGCGTCCCGGTAGCGCCGGTCTTCGGCTCGGAAGCGCTTGTCGCCAAGCTCCGCGCGGACCAGGCGCAGGACAGCGCGGATCTTCTTCAGGTCTTTGCGGGCGCCGTGGATCGAGTCGGCGAGGTCGCCGTTCGCGGCGTCGCGGAGCCGCTTGCTCGCCGTCGTGACCCGGCCGCGTACGACCCGGCGCAGCCCGTCGGCGCTGCTCTCGTTCCGCTGCAGGCGGTAGGTCTTGCCCTTCCCCTCGGAAGTCATGCTTCGCTCCTTCCCGTCTTTGGCTGAGTTATGCATCGGACGGCCATTGGTCGCCAAGCTCTGGTTCGAGTAGCGGGCGTCCCCGGTCAGCTCCCTGTCGAGCCAGTCGGGTGGCCGAAACCACCGGCTTCGCGCCTCGGACTCGAACTCCACCTCCGCCGTCGCCAGCCCCTCCAGCGGGCCCGCGTAGACGTCGACCTCGGCCCGCAGCCCATCCCCAAGCGGGACGATGTGACGGGTCTTCGTCACTCGCCGCTGGGTGCTGAGCGGCCAGAGCTCGGCGAACTGCCCAGGGCCGAGAGCGATCTCGATCTCCTCGCGAACCACGCCGTGGCCTCGCTTGGCGGTTAGCGTCAGCTCGCCCTTGGCGCGGCGAAGCCTCACCTCGGCCTCCTCGGCGATCGCCAGGTAGCCCTGTTCGATCCGCAGCGGCGAGCATTCCCCGAGCCAGTCCGGGGCGGTTGAAATGAGGAACTTGCGCTCGATCTCGCTCGACACAGCGAGAGCGTAGTCCTCCGCTGCTGGGAGGATGCTTCCTGGTTCCGACCGTAAACGAAGAGAAGAGGCGTTTGATGGGCGATCTCGCGGCTATGTTCGATGCTCACCTGGCGGCTGAGTTCCAGGATCTCGATCTCGAGGCTGCGATGGCGACGATGGCCGACGATCCCTACGTGCATCACGTGCCGACCATCACCGGTGGCAACGGCACCGCGGGCGTTCGCGACTTCTACGGCAACCACTTCATCGGTCAGTGGCCCGACGACACCCAGACGCGGCAGGTGTCGAGGACGGTCGGCGAGACCCAGGTCGTCGATGAGCTGGTGATGAGCTTCACCCACGATCGTGTGCTCGAGATCATGCTGCCGGGGATACCGCCGACCGGCCGCCGCATCGTTGTCCCGGTGGTGGTCGTCGTCGGCTTCGAGAACGGCAAGGTTGATCACGAGCACATCTACTGGGACCAGGCCACGGTCCTGATCCAGGCCGGTCTGCTCGACCCGGGCGGCCTGCCCGCGGTCGGCGACGAGCAGGCCGGGGCACTGAGAGACCAGAAACGACCCAAGAACGAGTTGATCGAAGGCGCGGGATGAATCGGAAGCTCGAGGTCGGCGACACCCTCAGCGAGGTCTTCTCCACCTACGGCGCCCATGCCGGCGTGCTGCTTCCAGTGGCGTTCTGGCTCTTTCTGGTCGTCGCGATCGTCGACGGCCTGGTCGGTTCCCACCTCTCGCTGCTGCCTATCGTGATCCTCGTCAGCACGATCGCCGGAACGCTCTACCAGGGGATGGTGGTCGGGCTGGTGCGCGACATCCAGAACGGTCGCCGCGACTCCTCGGTGGGCGAGCTTTTCGGCTTCGCGGCGCCGGTGCTGCTGCCGCTGATCGCCGCCGGCCTGCTCTCCGGCATCGGCATCGGCATCGGCATGGTGTTGCTGATCGTGCCTGGCCTTTTCCTGCTGACGATCTGGGCGGTGATAGCACCGGCGATCGTGATCGAGCGCAGCCCCGTCTTTGAGGCCTTCCGCCGCTCGCGCCAGCTCGTCCGCGGCAACGGCTGGCCGGTCTTCGGCGTGATCATCGTCGCCTTCCTGATCTCCCTGATCGGCGGGATCATCTTCAGCTCGATCGCCGCCGGCATCTCCGACGGCCCGATCGTCCGCATCGTCTTCAGCGCCCTCGCCTCGACGATCACGGCGCCGATCGGCGCGCTCGTCGCCGGCATCCTCTACTACCGCCTGCTGGGGATCGAGGGTGGCCCCGGGCCGGTGGTGGGAGATGCGCCGCTGACTTCGGCTGAGCCTCCGCCGCCCGCACCTCCCACCACCGGCCCGGGGCCACCCTCGATCCCCAGCAGGCGGTAGTAGAGGATGCCGGCGACGAGCGCGC
>DATAIY010000131.1:0-2449 GCA_036262475.1 Solirubrobacterales bacterium | reverse complement strand
CGGCGACCGACGTCTGCCCGATGGTCTCGGCCGCCGCTCGGGAGAAGCTCGCTGAGGCGATCGCCCGGGGGGAGGCGGAGGGCGCGGAGCTCGTCCTCGACGGCCGCGGCCAGGCCGGTCCCGCCGAGACGATGCTCGGCCCGACCATCGCCGCTGTCTCCGACCTCGATTCCGAGCTGGCCCGCGACGAGCTCTTCGGCCCCCTCCTGACTCTCGTCGGCGTCGCCGATCTCGACGCCGCGCTGGAGTTCGCCAACGGCTCCCGCTACGGCAACGCCGGCGCGATCTTCACCCGCTCCGGCGAGGCGGCGCGCCGCTACCGCTACGGGGTCGAGGCCGGCATGCTCGGAGTCAACGTCGGCGTCCCGGCCCCCGTCGCCTGGTTCCCCTTCTCCGGCTGGAAGGACTCGATCGACGGTGACCTCCACGCCAACGGCACCGACGCGGTGGCGTTCTACACCCGCACCAAGGTCATTACGAGTCGCTGGTAACGCTCCTGGCGTTGCCAGACCAAGCGAGTCAGGACGCAGGGAGGTCGGCCAGGGGAGCGCACTCCAGTGAGTGACCCGCAGGGGTCGACCGAGGACACCGCCCGGCGCCGCGTCCGGCGGCGCCAGGTTACCTGCCGATGTGGAAGCCGATCAGCTTTGGAACACCGGCCACCGCGCGGGCGATCTTGCCGGGGGTGCGGCCCGCCAGCTCGGCCTCCTCTTTGGCCATGATCCCGAGCCGGATCGCCTCGCCGCCGATCCAGTGGAACGGCTCGGGGGGAACCCGCGGCGAGGAGGGGTCGACGAAGGCGAGGCGGGAGGGCTCGTCGCGGCGGTCGAGAGCGAGCGAGGCGAGGGTACGGCCGACCATGTTCGAGGGCCCGACGCCGTTACCGGTGTAGCCGGCAGCGGCGAAGGCGCGCTCGCCGCGCAGCGGCTGAACCATCGGCAGGTGAGTCGGCGAGGCGTCGATCGGCCCTCCCCAGGCGTGGGTTATCCGCCTTCCCGCGAGGCCGGGGAAGTACTCGCGCAGGTGCTCGGCGGTGGCCTCGACCACGTCGCGGTCAAGCTCGGCGCGGCCGCCGAGCCTCGCTCCCATCGCGATCCGGCCCCCGCCCCAGCCGAAGGCGATCCGGCCGTCGGGAGTGGTGCGGAAGTAGTCGAGCAGGGCACGGCTGTCGGTGATGCCCTCGCCGCCGGTCCAGCCGACTTCTTCGAGCACGTCGGGCACCGGCTCGGTGAGGACGATGTGGGAGGAGGCGACCGTGAGCCTGCTGCGCAGCGGCCCGTGCCGGCCCTTGGCGGCGGGGCCGATCGCCAGCACGGCGCGGGCCGCGCGCACCGCGCCCCCCGCAGTCCTGGCCTCGACGCCATCCCCGGCGGTGCGGAAGGAGCGCACCGGTGAGGACTCGAAGATCTCGACGCCGGCGGCGCGCAGGCGGTCGCGCAGGCCGAGCGCGAGGCGGGCGGGCTGGACCGTCGCCGAGCTCGGGCAGATGGCGCCGTTGCGAAACGCCGGCGAGGCGCAGCGGGCGGCGACCTCCTGCCGCGCCAGCGCCCGCATCGCCTCCGGGACCCCAAGCTCGCCACAGGCCTCCAGCGCCGCGGCCCAGGCGCCGTCGTGTGCCTCGGCGGTCGAGACCTGCATGTACCCGGCCGGCCGGAACCAGGCGTCGACGCCCTCCTCTTCGCAAAAGGCGCCGATCCTCCCCACCGCCTCCTCCGCGGCCGTGGCGACGGCGAGTGCAGCCTGGTCGCCCCAGCGCCTGCGCATCGAGGCCAGCGAGAGCCACATCGCGTTGCAGAAGCCGCCGTTGCGTCCGCTCGGCCCGTGCCCGCAGAAGTCGGCCTCGAGCACAGCCACGCGGGCGTCTGGCTCGAGCTGGCGGGCGTACCAAGCGGTCCAGAGACCGGTGAAGCCGCCGCCAACGACGAGCACGTCGGCCTCGCGCTCGCCCGACAGGGCCGGTACGGGCTCGACCCCTCCCGCCTCCTGCAGCCAGTAGCCATGGCGTGTGTGCTCCATCTCCCCAGGGAGTCTCCCGGACTGGCCGCTCGGGCGGCGTAGACTCGGCCCGGTGCCCGATCCCGGTCAGGACTCGACCCCCTACGTCGACGCCCTGCTGGCCTACGCGGCGCTGAAGCCGGGCCGCTTCCAGGTCCCCGGCCACAAGGGCGGCGCCGGCGCCGATCCCGCCCTGCGCGACCTGGTCGGCGAGGTCGGGCTGCGTAACGACGTCCCCTCGGTCACCGAGGGGGTCGACATCGGCCCCGAGCCGACGCCCTTCCAGCAGGCACAGCTGCTCGCCGCCCAGGCCTGGGGGGCGGCGCGGACCTGGTTCCTCGTCAACGGCGCCTCCCAGGGCAACCACAGCACCTGCATGGCGCTGGCCCACGGCGGCAACCGCGTCGTCGTCCAGCGCAACGTTCACTCCTCCGTCATCGACGGCCTGGTGCTG
>DATAIY010000130.1:0-2124 GCA_036262475.1 Solirubrobacterales bacterium | reverse complement strand
GTTGGTGGGTGCGGGGCGGTGGCTGAGGATCGGTGGGCAGCGATCAACCCACCGAAAGGAAGCCATGAACTACCGCTCCGTCATCACCGGCCTGCTCGCCCTCCTTTGCCTCGCGGCCCCGGCGGCCGCCTCCGCGGCGGGGTCATCGGGTGCCGTCGTCTTCTCCAAATCCTCAACCGTCGAAGGTGTCGCCAAAGGCGGGCTCTTCGCCGTCCGCGACGGCCGCCTCAACCAGCTGACCGAAGACCCCGGCGACGGGGAACCTGCCTTCTCCCCGGACGGGAGAACGATCGCCTACGCCCGCGGCGGCGACCTCTTCTCGGTCCGCCCCGATGGCTCCGGCCAGCGCCAGCTGACCAGCGGACCGGAGGTCGACTCGGCGCCCCTCGTTTCGGCCAACGGCCGCTTCGTCGTCTTCGAGCGCCGCGCCAGCGCCGGCGCGCCGGCCGACCTCTACACCGTCGGTTCGACCGGCGGCGGGTCGCGCGCCTTGACCGGCGGGATCGATGACGACAGCGAAGCCGCGTTCTCGCCCGATGGCCGCGCAATCGTCTTCGTCCGCGGCACCGCCTCCCCAGGCGGCGTCAGTGACGACCTCTACTCGGTGCGGCCGACCGGCGGCGGCCTCGCCCAACTGACCCGCACCGGCGCGGTCGACGAGTTCGCGCCGCGCTACTTCGCCGGCGGGATCCTCTACAGCCGCGGCGAGAGCGACGAAGGCCCGACCGCCTACGCCGACGTCTTCACGATGCGCCGCGAGGGCACCAAAGTGAAGCCGCTGGTCGCCGGAGTCGGCTCGGCCTACGTCGAAGACGTCTCCCCCGATGGCCACACGCTGCTGTTCCGGCGTGACCAGGGTCTCTGGGTAAAGCGGATCGGGCCGGGCAAAGCCCGCAAGCTCAGCGACCTCGCCGACGGTTCGAAAACGACCTCGGTGTTCTCGGCGGACGGTCGTCAGGTCGCCGCCTTCATCGCCCAGGGAGAGACGGAGCAGCTGATGTCCATCAACGTCGCGAACGGCCGCCGGACGGAGCTCGCCGACAGCTTCGAAACCTCCGGCGAAGACGGAACCGCGCTTGGGCCAGTCATCGCCTGGCAGCCGTAGGAATCCGACCGGCGGGATTCTGACCTGGCCCGGAGGCCATTCAGGCAAGGACCGAGGACACAGCCTGATGGTCGTCCGGGACCGTCAGAATCCCGCCGGTGGATGATTTTGCGATCGGCTCCACCCTCGCCGGCTACCGCCTCGACGCGCTGATCGCGCGCGGCGGCATGGGCGTCGTCTACCGGGCGACCCACCTCGGGCTCGAACGCCAAGTGGCGCTGAAGGTGATCTCCCGCGAGCTGGCCGACCGCGACGGCTTTCGCGAGCGCTTCCTGCGCGAGTCCCGCCTCGCCGCCCGCCTCGACCACCCCTCGGTGGTGCCGATCCTCGACTCCCGCGAGGTCGACGGCGAGCTGATCGTCGCGATGCGGCTGGTCGAGGGGGGAGACCTGAGGAAGCTGATCGACCGCGAGGGCCCGCTACCGCCCGAACGCGCGGTGGCGCTGCTCGGCCAGGTCGCCGAAGCGCTCGACGCCGCCCACGCCGCCGGGATCGTCCACCGCGACGTCAAGCCGCACAACGTCCTGATCGAAGGCGACCGCGCCTTCCTCTCCGACTTCGGCCTCGCCAAGGCGCTGGAGGACGGCGGCGCGCCCAGCGGCGCCTCGGTCGTCGGCACCGCCGAGTACATGTCGCCCGAGCAGTGGCGGGGTGGCCCCGTTGGCCCGGCCGCCGACGTCTACTCGCTCGGCTGCGTCCTTTTCGAGGCCCTGACCGGGATCGTCCCCTTCGCCCGCAGGGAAGCCGACACCGAGCCGGAGATGCCGGCGGGGCTCGACGAAGTGATCGAGCGGGCCGTCTCCAAGGACCCCGACGACCGCTATCCCAGCGCCGGGGCGCTGATCGCGGCCGCCCGCGAGCGCGAGGGCGACACCCCGGCGGCGACCCGGGTCCTCTCGGTTTCCGCGGAGCGCCCGACCGTGCCGCTCTCGCGCCCCGGCGCCGGGCGCTTGAGCCGGAGGCAGTTGCAGTGGGCCGGGGCCGGGGTCGCGGTGATCGCCGGCATGGTCATCCTCGTC
>DATAIY010000129.1:0-1764 GCA_036262475.1 Solirubrobacterales bacterium | reverse complement strand
CGGTCGCCGACGTCGGCCCCGAGGTCGATGAGGCCGATGTCGAGGAGCTCAAGGCGTATCTCGAGAAGTCGGGCATCGAGCTCGTCGAGGACATGGACCCTGCCCAGAAAGCGGCAGCGGACGCGATGCCCGCCGACACCGGCAAAAAAGGCCGCCGGCGCCAGAAACAGGCGCTCGACCTGAAACCGGACATGACCACGGATTCCCTGCAGCTGTTCCTCAAGGACATCGGCAAAGTCCGCCTGCTGACCGCGGCGGAGGAGGTCGAACTCGCCAAGCGCATCGAGCGCGGCGACCTCGACGCGAAGCAGAAAATGGTCGAGTCCAACCTTCGCCTGGTCGTCTCGATCGCAAAAAACTACAGAAACCAGGGCCTCCCGTTCCTCGACCTGATCCAGGAGGGAACGCTGGGCCTGGTCCGCGCGGCAGAGAAGTTCGACTACCGCAAGGGGTTCAAGTTCTCCACCTACGCGACCTGGTGGATCCGCCAGGCGATCGCCCGCGCCCTGGCCGACAAGGCGCGGACGATCCGCATCCCGGTCCACGTGGTCGAGAAGCTGAACAAGATCGGCCGGGCCGAGCGCAAGCTGGTCACCGAGTTGGGCCGCGAGCCGACCCCCGAGGAGATCGCCGAGGTCACCGGCATCGATCCCGAGGAGGTCGACTCGATCAAGCGCTCCGCCCAGGCTCCGGTCTCACTGGAGAAGCCGGTCGGCGACGAGGAGGAGTCCGAGTTCGGCCAGTTCATCGCCGACGAGAAGGCCGAGTCGCCGTTCGACCGGGCCGCGGACCTGCTGACCAAAGAGGCGCTGAAGGAAGCGCTGGAGAACCTCTCCTACCGCGAGCGCCGCGTTCTCGAGCTGCGCTACGGCCTCGGCGGCGAGCACCCGCGCACCCTCGACGAGGTCGGTCGCACCTTCAACGTCACCCGCGAGCGGATTCGCCAGATCGAGAATCAGAGCCTGAAGAAGCTGCAGAGTCTGGGTGAGGCCCAGAAACTGCGCGAGGTCGCCTAGTTTCTTGAGTTAAGTGGTTGAGCCTCCCGGCCGATAGAGGTCGGGATGTTCGACATCGACTCAGCCCTGCGTACCCTCGTCGAGCGCGAGGGCTCCGACCTCCACGTGAAGGTCAATTCGCCCCCGGTCGCCCGCATGCACGGTGAACTGATCCCGCTCGAGGGATTCGGCGTGCTGAGCGAGCAGGACACCGAGAAGGCCTTCCACGAGATCGCCGAGGTCCGCTCGCTGACCGAATTCGAGGAGGAAGGCGAGGCCGACTTCTCCTACTCGCTCCCCGGCGTCTCCCGCTTCCGCGTCAACTGCTTCAAACAGCGTGGGTCGATCTCGATCGCCTGCCGCGCGATCCCGTTCGAGATCCGCTCGATCGAGGACCTCGGTCTGCCGGAGGTCGTGCGCACGCTGGCTGAAGAGCAGCGCGGGATCGTCCTCGTCACCGGCACCACCGGCTCGGGCAAGTCGACGACGCTGGCGGCGATGATCGACCACATCAACCAGACCCGTCCTCAGCACATCGTCACGCTCGAGGACCCGATCGAGTACCTGCACGCCGACAAACGCTCGATCGTCAACCAGCGCGAAGTCGGGTCCGACACGAAGAGCTTCGGCAGGGCAATGCGGCGGGTGCTGCGCCAGGACCCCGACGTGATCCTGATTGGCGAGATGCGCGACGAGGAGACCGTGCGCACCGCCCTCTCCGCCGCGGAGACCGGCCACCTGGTCCTCTCGACGGTCCACACCCTGGACT
>DATAIY010000128.1:0-6709 GCA_036262475.1 Solirubrobacterales bacterium | reverse complement strand
GCCGAGAAGAAGACGAACGCCGCCGCCTGGGCCAGCAGTAGGCGGCGCAGCGTGGCTCTGCCACGGATGTGCTCGAGGCCCGCGCGCAGGCGCTCCCGCAGCGTCCCCTCTTCGGTCTCGGGGTTGGGAAGGCCCCTGCAGGAGACCAGGATCCAGCCCATCGCGCAGAAGGAGACGGCGTCGAGAAGCAGCGCGAACTGGACGCTGAACTGGGCGACGACGAGGCCGGCGATCGCGGGGCCGATCGCGGCCCCCCAGGTATAGGCGATGTTGAGGATCGCGTTGCCGGCGCGGAGCTCGCCCGCCGGCTCGAGGAGGGCGACGACGACGGACCTGGTCAGTGCGCGGCTGCTCACGGCGAGGATTCCGTCGAGCGCGGCGAGGACCACCACGGCCGCCAGGGAGAAGCTCGTCGCGAGCAGGGCCAGGCAGGCGAAGGCGGCCGCCTCGCCGCAATAGATGACGGGAAGCGCAAGGCGCGGCGGGGATTGTTCTGCTTTCGCCACGAATGCCGGCACGACGAAGGCCGGCAGGAACTGGGTGGCGATGAAGAGCGCTGCCGTCGCGATCGCGCTGCCGGTCTCGTCGAAGACGAGGACCGAGAGGGCGATGACGCCCATCCAGTCGCCCATCTCGTTCAGCGCATAGGAGAGCGCGAGGCGCCTGAAGACAGGGCGGCGGAATGGATCCCGCAGGCGTGGATTACTCATTTCTAAGGGTGCAGACTAGGGAAACTTTGCACAACTTTCGGTGCATTTGCATAGGTTTTGGACAATCTGTGCTACAAACTGCGTAAGCAATTCATGAGTTTCAGATCCGCTCGACGCGCGTCTGAAGGGCTTCCACTAACGAAGGGAGTTGGCAATGGGCTTCCGCGGTCACTAATCAAACAAGCAGTAGAGACTTTTAGGCCGGGCGTAAATTGCAACGTCTGTGCCATTTTGAGAGGGCGCCCGAATGCGGCGCCCTCTTTGCTTTTCTAAGCTGGGAGCCGATTTCCCGCTTCTCGTGGGCAAATTGGACGAGAGATTCCGCCCCGTGCACCACGAGCGTCGAGTTTCTCTCCTTTAGCCTCAACCTGGACGCAGGGAATGCCGATATGCCCAGGAACATGTATTCACGTCTGGGCGTGCGAGCTACGCCGAGACGCAAACCGATGGCTGACAATCGCCCATCCCGCATCGTCATTGCCGGCATGGTCGCCGGGCTCGTCGTGGTGGGCGCGGCGGCGGTCTGGTGGGCGCCGGACGCGAACTGGAACCTGCTGCTGTTCGCTTCGCTGCTCGGCCTCTGTGTGCTGAGCGACCTGACCGCGGTCGACACGCCCTCACGCGTCCTCATCTCCGGCAGCTTTCTCTCGCTGGTCGTCGCGATGGTGCTGCTCGGCGGCACTCCGGCGGCGCTGCTCGGGGTGGCGACCATGCTCGCCGGATGGCTGCGCTGGCGGGAGGGATGGGGCTACCTGCTCAACAACGTCCTCACCTTCGCGCTCTTCCCACTCATCGGGGGCATCGTCTTCCACGCTGTCGTGCACCGGGCCGGGCTGACCGGCTCCGACCCGGCCTTCTACCTGCTGATCTTCGCCCTCTTCCAGTTCGCCCTGGCGCTCAACTTCATGATGGTCGCCGGCTACGGCTGTTACGCCGCGCGGAAGCCGTTCTCGGAGAAATTGCGGCTGCTGCCGCCGGTCCTGCCCTCGGAGTTCGCCAGCGCGATGCTCGCGGTGGGCATCACCTTCATCTACTACCGGGTCGGGATCAGCGCGATCGTCTTCTTCGGCATCGCCATGGTCACCTTCCAGTACCTGCTCGGACAGCTGCTGCTCTCCCAGCAGCGAGCCGAGGAGCTCGAGCTGCGCAGCAAGCAGCTCGCCAGCTTCCAGGTGGGGATGTTGAGCGCGATGCTGCGCACGCTCGACCTGCGCGACCAGATGACCGCGCGCCACAGCGCCGCGGTGGCGCGCTACTCGCGGGCGATCGCCCAGCGCGCCGGCTACTCGCGCCGCGAGGAGGAGCTGGTCCACATCGCCGCGCTGCTGCACGACATCGGCAAGTTCATCCTTCCCGACCGCATCCTCAAGGCCAACGTCCCGCTCACCGACGAGGACTGGATGCTGATCAAGCGCCACCCCCAGCAGGGCGCGCGCGTCGTCTCCTCGCTGGACGGCTACGGCCCGGTCGCCGAGATCATCCTCGCCCACCACGAGCGGATCGACGGCAAAGGCTATCCGCGCGGGCTGGCCGGAGATGACATTCCCGAGCTCGCCCGGATCATCTCCGTCGCCGACACCTACGACGTGATGACCGCCCGCGATTCCTACCGGACGCCGATGTCGAGCTACGACGCGATCGTCGAGCTCCGCCGCGTCGCCGGCAAACAGCTGGACGCTCGCTTCGTCGAGGTCTTCGTCGAGCTGCTCGAGGGCAAAGACGTCTCCTTCCAGCACGGCGAGGCCGCCGACTTCGAGAAGGAGCTGGCGCTCGAATCGCGGATCGCCGAGACGGCCAGCCCCGACGGCGAGACCAGCCGCTTCCAAGTCGACGGCGTCAGCGTCTGACCCGCTGAGCGCTGGTGGCGATACGGTTGCGGCGAATGCGCGCCGTCACCTTTCAGGCTCCCGAGCAGGTCCGGATCGAGGAGAAGGCCGAGCCCGAGCTCGCGGCTTCGGATGACGCGATCGTCCAGGTCGAGGTGAGCGGCATCTGCGGGTCCGACCTCCACATCTACCACGGCAGGGTGCCGGTCGAGGCCGGTTTCACGATCGGCCACGAGTTCGTCGGCACGGTTCTGGCGGTGGGCGACGAGGTCGAGCGGGTCGCGGTCGGCGACCGCGTGCTCGGCTGCTTCCACACCGCCTGCGCCACCTGCACCCCGTGCCTGCGCGGCGACTACCACCGCTGCGCCAACGGCCAGACCTTTGGCCACGGCTCTCACCTCGGCAACCTGCAGGGCGCCCAGGCCGAGCGCCTGCTGGTGCCGCGCGCCAACCTGACCCTGCGCCGGGTCCCGGAGAAGATCACCTCCGACGTCGCCCTCTTCGCCGGCGACGTGATGGGGACTGGCTTCCACGCGATCGCCCACGGGGGCATGCGCTCCGGCGACACGGTCGCGGTCCTCGGCCTCGGCCCGGTCGGGCTCTGCGCCGTCCAGGCCGCGCTTGCCGGTGGCGCCGTCGGGGTCTTCGCGATCGACACCGTCGAGGAAAGGTTGGAGATGGCCGCGTCATTCGGGGCGACGCCGCTGCACCTGACTGAGCAGGACCCAAAACGCGAGGTCCGCGCCGCGACCGGAGGCTTCGGGGTCGACCTCGCGGTCGACGCGGTCGGCGACCCCGGCCCCCTTGCGCTGGCGATCAGCCTCGCCCGCGATGCTGGCACCGTCTCCGGGATCGGCGCCTACTCCGGCCGCGCCGAGATCCCCCTTGGCCTGGCCTGGTTGAAGGGACTCAGCCTGCGCCTCGGCGTAGCCAACGTGATCGCCCACGTCGACCGCGTGCTCGCCCTGCTCGAGGCCGGCAAGCTCGACCCGGCGCCGCTGGTGACCAACCACATGTCGCTCGACGACGCCAGCGAGGCCTACGCGATCTACGACCGTCGCGAAGCGCTGAAGATCGTCCTTACGCCGTAGCCGGTCGCGGCTGCTCAGCCGCCTTTGGCGAGGATCGCGGCGATCACGCCCACGAGGCTGAGGATGACGCCGATGCTGCCGCGGCTGAGGGTCGTCTGAAGGGCACCCTCGCCTCGCCTCAGCTCAACCATCTCGCCTTCTACTCGGGTTCTACTCGGGTGAAGCGATGGTCGACATGCTTCTCGACTTCATCGATTCGCTGACCGAAATGCTCTCGACTCCGTCGAAGCGCCGATCTACCTCGTCGAAGCGCCGGTCGATCCCGTCGAAGCGCTCCTCGAGCCGCTCGTCAGTCCATGCGATCCGTTGCATATTGGCAGCCTACGCGGCCAGATGCGATGTGTTGTCTGCAAACCGCAACTTCTCTGTAACTCTTGGCTAGACGCTTGCGCTCGCCGCCACCGGCTGAGCCGGTTTGCGGTGGCGACGGAAGGTTTTCTTCGACCCAGATGTATCCGGGGTGGTCGCAGAGCCCGTCGCGGAAGGCCTGGAAGGCGGCGGGCGTCGGCTGGTCGGCGAGCATTGGCCCGTTCTCGGGCCCGACCACCGGGTAGAAGAGCGAGGCCGCGGTGAGGTCGGCGACGCTGAACTCATCTCCGACGAGGAAATCGCCGCCGTTCGCCTCCAGCTCGGCCTCGAGGCGGTCCATCGCGGTGACGATCTTCGCCCTCGCCGTTTCCGCCGCTTCGTCGCTGTTGGCCCCGAAGCGCAGGCTGGTGAAGGTGCGGGCGTACGCGCCGGTCAGGCCCTTCGCCTTGCCGAGCGGTCCCGGCGCTGACTGGGCGGCGACCTCCGCCAACAGCTGAGGCTCGTTGATCAGGTCGTGCCAGGCGAGCAGGCGCACATGCGGTCCCAGCTCCTCGTCGAAGTAGTCCTCCAGCTCGAGGGCGCGGCGGCGCTGTTCGGGCTCGGCGGGGTAGAGGGGCCGATCCGGGCTGCGCTCCTCGAGGGCGGCGACGATCGCGGTCGAGTCGGCGATCGTCCGCCCGTCGAGCTGCAGGATCGGAAAGGTCTTCTTGGCGCCGCGGCTGAGCCACAGGGCGATCGCCATGTGGACGCCGGGCATCGGTGAGCGGCGCACGTGATCGACTCCCTTGTAGTCGAGCGCCCAGCGCGCCTTCTCGCTGAAGTGCGAGATGTCGATCTGCCAGAGGGTCGGTCTGGAGCTGCTCATTGCGCCGTCATCGCTCGCCTGGCAGCATAGGCGCCGTGGCGCTTCTGAGCGAATCCGAGATCGAAGCCAAACTAGCCGGCCTTTCCGGATGGGAGCTGTCGGGTGACGCGATCGTGAAGAGGTTCGAGCGCGGCGACTTCGTCGGCGCGACCAACTTCGTCGCCAGCCTGGTTGAGCCGGCCGAGGCGATGAACCACCACCCGGATCTCGCCGTCTCCTGGGACACCGTGACGGTGACGATCTCGACTCACTCCGAGGGCGGCCTCACCGCCGCCGACTTCGAGCTGGCTGCGAAGATCGAGGCGCTGTGAGCGGGCCCCTCGCCGTGCGTCTGGCCCTCGCGGCAACCGGCCTCACGGCCGCCTTCGTCGTGGGATGCGGGGGCGGCGGTCGACCACGACCGTGATCGACCGCACCGTCACCGAGACGACGTCGGAAGCTGGACCGACGTCGGAAACGACGGTGCCGGCGAAGAGTGAAGCCACGACCCGGGTCGTGCATCTCACCACCTTCCAGAGCCCTTCCGGCAACATCGGCTGCCTGATCTTCTCCGGCAGCGCCCGCTGTGACATCGTCAAGCGCAGCTGGTCGCCGCCGCCCCGGCCGGCCAGCTGTCCGTCGCAGGTCGACTTCGGTCAGGGCCTCGAGGTTGGTCGCTCGGGAACCGGCAGGTTCGTCTGCGCCGGCGACACGACCCGCGAACCGGGCGCGCCCGAGCTTCCCTACGGCACCGTCTCGCGAGCCGGCGGGATTACCTGCGTCAGCCGGGCCAGCGGCCTCACCTGCACCAACTCGGGCGGGCACGGGTTCTTCATCAGCATCCAGGGGTACCGCGTCTTCTGAGACGCCCGCCGCGTCGCTTCAATCTCAAACGAGGAGAGACGATGACCAACGCGGGACTGTGGGTTCAGCTAGAGGCGAAGGAGGGCAAGGAGGACGAGGTTGAGGCCTTCCTCGAGAGCGGCGGGGCGCTGGTCGCGCAGGAGCCGGGCACGATCGCAAGGTTCGCGATTCGCACCGGTCCAAGGAGCTTAGGGATCTTCGACGCCTTCAACGACGAGGCGGGCCGCGAGGCTCACCTTTCGGGCGCGGTCGCCACCGCCCTGATGGAGAAAGCCGGCGAGCTCCTCTCGAGCCGCCGAAGATCATGAATCACGACATCCTCGCCGACAAGCTGCCGAGCTAGGAGCTCCTGGCGAGCCGGGTTTAGGCGCGGAGAGCGTCGACAAGAGCCCGCCCGCAGGTGCGATCGGGGTCCTTCTCGGGGTTGTAGCAAGCGAGCGACGCGCCGATCAGGGCTGGGGAGGAGAGCAGCGGGGAGAGAACGGCACGGAGCTCCGGCCAGTTCATGCCACCCGGCATCAGGTAGTCGGTGGCGGGGAAGACCTCGGGGTCGAGGACGTCGACGTCGAAGTGAAGCCAGAACGGGCCGCGCTCGCTGAGCCTCGACGTGACCTTGGCGATCGCCGCGCCGGGGCCGGCCGTGCGCAGTTCCTCCAGCGAGAGCGGCAGCGGCGGTGGCTCGATTTGCTCCGGCTGGCGCATCTCGAACTCGAGCGACTCCGCCCGATCGCGAAAGCCGACCAGCGTCGTGCTCTCTGAGTTGACCGAGGCGCCGCCGCAGGCCGCCACCCAGCCGGCGGGACCGAGTCCCAGGGCGACCGAGACCGGCATGTCGGCCGCCTCCCCCGTCGGTGAGGTCTCGCCGTCGTAGAGGTCGAGGTGGCCGTCGAGGTGGACAAGTCCCACCGGGCCGAGTGCGTCGCGGGCGCCGGCCAGCGCCCCTGGCAGCTCGGCGCAGCAGCCGCCGGCGAGGAAGGGACGCTCGCCGGCGCCGATCCGCTCGGCGACCACAGCGACGATCCGCGCCGCGGTCGCCGAGCGGATCGTCGCTGTGGTCGCGAGGAC
>DATAIY010000127.1:0-2826 GCA_036262475.1 Solirubrobacterales bacterium | reverse complement strand
GATGTCGACAGGCCTTACGACGACCCGCGCGCGCTGAACGTCCGCCATGGCGGCGCCCACGGCGTCTTCGGCACGGTCTCGGCCTCCCTGCTCGCCGTCAGCGACAAGGACGTGAAGTACGAATTCTGCCCCGGTCCGCCGGACCAGGCGGAGTGGGAACGGGTGCTCTAGCCGGCCGAGCCAAGGTCGCTTATGTGGACGGGTCCATCCCGCCCCTCCCCCGGCGCCCGAACTCCGCCATACGGAAAGCCCTCCGGGCCACCGGAGCGCTACCCTCGTTTTCCTAAATATCTCCGAATATTCGGGTTAGCTGGGCGGGGTCCGGAGCGGCTCGGAGAGGCTTCCGTTTGTCAGGGGTGTGCGGATGTGCGTGCACAGGCGCACGAGCAGGGCTCGGAAGGTGTAAGCGTTCAGCCCCTCTCGACGCCTGAGATTCCCTGTGGGGTGCGTAAACCCGATCGTGTCTGAGGGCGAGGCCATGGTCGGCCTTTTCTGGCCTGCGAAGAGCCAAGGGGGCTCTGTCCCCTCACTCATGAGACCGCACTTGTTCGCCTCGCTTCTCTACCTCGTGCTTTGCAGGCTGATCGAGCTCGTCTCGCTGCGCCTTCGCTGCTCGGAGTTCAAGGAGCTTGAGATCGTGGTGCTTCGGCACGAGCTAACGCTCCGGCGCCGCCAGGTCGCACGTCCGGCGCTTCAGCCGACCGATCGCGCCTTTCTCGCCGCGGCCAGCCGGCTGCTGCCACGGTCGCGCTGGTCAGCTTTCTTCGTGAGGCCGGAGACGCTGCTTCGCTGGCATCGCCGGCTCGTGGCGCGCCGCTGGAGCTATCCGAGCCGCAGCCCTCCTCGCCCCCGGATCGGCGAGGAGGTCCGCGAGCTCGTCCTGCGGCTGGCGCGCGAGCCTGATCCACGAGTACAGCATTGCGGCCTGACCTGCCACCGAGAACCGCCGGGTCACTGACACTGGAAGGAGTTGGCCGCAGGGCGTCGATCCCACCCTCGACTTGCCTGAGGCGTGAGCGTCGCCAACGGTGCGCGGCGATCGTGCGAACCGGCGCACGCACAAACTAGCCAGAACTCAGGGGGCCTGCCGGAGGTGAGGAGCCGGGCAAGGCCACGCGCGGGCACCCGATCGAGTTTTCGCACCCCACACGCCCGTTGAAGCCGACGTGCTCGTCGTCGACCTTGGGCGGCGGCGTCTGCTTGCGTTCGGCGATCCTCGGATGTGGTTCGTAGTGGAATACCTCAGCCTCTGCGGCCATCTTCACTCCCTCTCTTCGCATTGGAATCGGGCCGGACGATCGCCGCGGGCCCGAGCGGTCTGGCGCGGCCGAGGCACCGCGCGAGGCCCTCGCTGGCGCAACGCTCAGCCAGAAGCCGACGCCCCCACACTCTCGACAGCTGCGCCGCCGACGCTCTGCGGTCCCTGCAGGACGACCTTCAGAGCGTTGGTCGAGGCCGCATCGGCGAAGGTGTCATAGGCCGCCATCGTTTCCTCGAGGGCGAAGCGGTGGGTGGCGAACAGGCTCGGGTCCAGGCGCCCGCTGGAGATCAATCGCATCAGTTGGGGGATACTGAAGGTGTCGACCAGACCCGTCGTAATGGTCACGTCGCGGGTCCACAGTTTCTCCAGGTGAAGCGTCGCCGGCTTGCCGTGGACGCCGATGTTCGCGACCCGCCCGCCAGGGCGGATCAGCTCGGTGGCGAGCTCGAAGGTCTGCGGCACCCCCACCGCCTCGAGCGCAACGTCGGCGCCGAGCCCGTCGGTCATCTCCATCACCTGGGCGACGGGGTCCTCGGAGCCGTTGTTGATCGTCGTGTCGGCGCCGAAGCGAGTGGCGCTTTCGAGACGGCTGTCGGCGAGGTCGATCGCGACGATCCGGCCAGGGGTGTAGAGGGTCGCGGTGAGGATCGCTGCCAGCCCGATCGGCCCGGCACCGACGATCGCGACGACGTCTCCGGGGGAGATCATCCCGTTCAGCACCCCGACCTCATAGGAGGTGGGCAGGATGTCGGCGAGGAACAGCACCTGCTCGTCGCTGAGGCCCTCGGGGACCTTGTAGACGGAGTTGTCGGCGAACGGCACCCGCGCGTACTCGGCCTGCACACCGTTGATCAGGTGCCCGAAGATCCAGCCGCCCCCGCCCAGGCACTGGCCGTAGCGCCCTTCCTTGCAGTAGCGGCAGCGCCCGCAGGAGCTCACGCAGGAGAGCAGCACCCGATCGCCGGGAGCGACCGTGGTGACGCTCGCCCCGATCTCCTGCACAGTGCCAACCGCCTCGTGGCCGAGGATCGTCCCTGGGGTCGTCTCTGGCACGTCGCCTTTGAGGATGTGCAGATCGGTGCCGCAGATCGTCGAGGTGTCGATCCGAACGACGATGTCGGTCGGATCGATGATCGTCGGATCCTCGACCGTGTCCCAGCTGCGCTGACCCGGTCCGTGGTAGACAAGCGCCTTCACTTGCTTCTCCTATCGGTGGTCGGTGTCATCCCTCTACGCGCCTTCTCGGTGGAGCAGTCCCCGAGAACCAGCGCTGGGATCGGTAGGGCGGCATCAGCAGGATCAGGATGAAGATCACCGCCGTCGCGGCGAAGTAGGTGTAGAGCTCGGCGACGCTTTCGAATTCCGCGGTCATGTTCTGGCCGAAGGCCAGCGCGACGAGATCAGCGCATCGAGTACAACCCTCATGACTGCATGCTAGTCGCCGCTCTTGTGCCCGCCATCGGTGCAAACAACCCGAATCTTTGCGGTTTAACCCCGGCGGTTGGCGAAGCGACCAGAGCCGCGGGCTGCTCAGCGTGAGGCGCCCGATGGCTGGCCTTCCCCCG
>DATAIY010000126.1:0-2810 GCA_036262475.1 Solirubrobacterales bacterium | reverse complement strand
GGCGGGACCGTACCCGATCGCCGAGAGGCGGTCGAACTGGTCGGTGGGAAGCGCCGGCACCAGATTGCCGCGAGCCGCGAGCGCCCTTTTGCAGAGGCTGACTCCCCTCGCCCATGCACCCGAGGCCCGGATCGGGCGGGGCCCAATTCGCGATTCACGCTCGGAGCAAGTGATGAAGAAAGCGATTGGGGGCGGTGGAATAGGAACCTACGAGCCCCCTTCGAGGGCCCGTGGTTTTTGGGGCGGTCGTGTTCACACACGACGGGTGGCTCGCTGGCGAACGAGATACCGTCGCAGCTCGTCGGCGCCCCAGACGATGAACGGGTAGGGCAGCGTGAGCAGGACGTACTTCGCCGGGAGCGCAGCGGTGCCAAGCAGTGCCTGCATCGGCGGTGCGTAGATGAAGATCGCGGCGAGGACAAGCTCACCGGCAATGCCGACAAGTAGGAAGCGATTGGAGAAGACGCCAATCGAGCGCAGTGAAGCGCGCTGGGTGCGGACGGCGAACGCCGTGCCGATCTGCCCCGCGATCATCCCGAAGAAGGTCATCGTCGTCGCCTGCTGGTAGGCGTGGTGCAGCGGGCTGCCCGCTTCAACTGGATCGCCAGGGCTCCAACCGGACCTGGTGAGGACGTAGAAGAATCCGGCCATCGACAGCGCGGCGACGATCAGACCGAGGAAGAGCCAGGCGCGGACGAGCATCGGCCCGCGAATGACTCCCTCCGAACGGGGTCGAGGAGGCCGATCCATGAGGCCGGGCTCGGGCGCCTCGCGACTCAGCGCCAGCGCGGGCAGCGTCTCGCTGCCGACGTCGAATGCGAGCAGCTGCAGGATGGTCAGTGGCAGGGGGATCGCGCCCCCGGCCAGGCCAAAGACGATGAAAGGCGTCACCTCCGGCGTCGCGTGGGCGAAGATGTAGAGGATGAACTTGCGGACGTTGTCGTAGATCTGCCTGCCGGCCCGTACGGCGGTGACGATCGTCGCGAAGTTGTCGTCGGTCAGGACCATCGTCGAGGCCTCACGGGCGACATCGGTGCCCGAGCGCCCCATCGCGATCCCGATATCGGCGCGGCGCAGCGCCGGGGCGTCGTTGACCCCGTCTCCGGTCATGGCCACGACGTGCCCCTGATCACGCAGCGCGTCGGCGATCCGCAGCTTTGCCTCGGGCGAGGCCCGGGCAAAGATCAGCTCGCGATCGCCACCCACCAAGACGTCCAACTGGTCGTCGTCGAGGCCTTCGAACTCCTCGCCGGTGAATACGACCGGGTCCGCATCAGCGATGCCGACCCGTTGCGCGATTGCCGCCGCGGTCAACGGATGGTCGCCAGTAATGACGAAGATGCGAATGCCGGCGGTGTGGCAGTGTGCGACCGCGTCGGCCACCTCTGGGCGCGGTGGGTCGAGCATCGCGATTAGGCCGCAGAAGCAAAGCTCCCGCTCGGCGTCGGCTCGCCGATGCGGAGCGGCCTTTCGGGCGGGCAACGGACGTTGGGCGAAGGCGAGGACGCGGAGACCCTCGGCGGCGCAACGGTCGACCTCCGCGCGGATGCGCTCGCGCTCGGCCTCGTCGAGTTCAACCTCGAGGCCGTCCAACCCGATCTGGGTGGAGCAGCACGGCAACAGCGCCTCCGGCGCGCCCTTGGTGTGCACCATCAGACGATCGCCGTCGGTGTCGATCGTCGACATCAGCTTGCGCTCGGGGTCGAAGTGAAACTGCCAGCGGCGCCCGGCCTCGCGCTCGGCCACGCCGATGTCGGCGCCCAGCCGCTGGGCAGCGAGGAGGATGGCGATCTCGGTTGGATCGCCGCTTGGCTCCTTACCGGGCTCGATGCGCGCGTTGTTGCAGGCGGCGGCGATCTCTCCCAGTGCCCGCAGGGCCGGCTCGTCTCGACCGGGGATCTCAGCCCTCTCGATATCGAGATCCACCGAGGTGGCCGCCGTCCACAGGAGCGTTGGCTCCATGCGGTTCTCGGTCAGCGTGCCGGTCTTGTCGGTGCAGATGACGTCGGTCGAGCCGAGCGTCTCCACCGCGCTGAGACGCTTCACCACGGCACCACGGCGGGCCAGAGCGCGGACGGCGACGGCCAGGGCAAGCGTGATCACCGGCAGGAGGCCCTCGGGAACGAGGCCTGCCACCAACCCGACGGCGAAGACGACCGCATTGACCAGCGAGAGCCCGGCCGCGTAGGTCGCAAATGGGATAAAGGCCAGGGCCAGGGCGACGGCGACGGCGGCGATCAGCCAGGCGACCTTCCGCACCTGGGTCTCGAGTGGGCTGGGGTCTTGAGTCACGCGCTCCGAGAGCGCCGCGATCCGGCCGAGCTCGGTGCTCATCCCGGTGGCGAAGACCACCCCCTGGGCTTCCCCGCCGGTGCAGTTGGTGCCGCTGAAGACCAGGTCGCGCGCGCTCAGCAGGGGCACGTCGGCATCGAGGGTCGATGCCGATCGAAGCGCCGGGACCGACTCGCCGGTCAGAGCCGACATGTCCACCTCGATGGCCCCCGAGAGGAGGCGGATGTCGGCGGCGATCCGGTCGCCTTCCTCGAGCGCCACGATGTCGCCGGGCACAAGTTCGACCGCGTCGATCTCCCGCGGCGCTCCGTCGCGCATCGCCCTCGCTCGCTGGGGGATGAACTGCGCGAGCGCCTCCACCGCGCGCTCGGCCTGCATCTCCTGCACGAAGGCGAAAGTGGCGTTGAGCAGGATGATCAAGAGCACCGCCGCCGCCACGACTTTCGAGCCGACGAGGATCAAGAGCAGCGCGGCCAGCCACAGCAGCAGGGCCAGCGGATGGGTGAGCTGGCGGCCCA
>DATAIY010000125.1:0-6081 GCA_036262475.1 Solirubrobacterales bacterium | reverse complement strand
ATCGACCAGATCGAACGCTTCGCGCCCGGTCTGCGGGAGCGGATCGTCGGCCGCGTCGCCCGTGTAGCCGCTCGGGACGTGGGCATAGGCCCAGACGGGGTGAGTGTCAGCCTGGGATCGCGAGGGGTCGGCCAGGTACTGCTGGCAGACGAGGACGAACGGCCGCTCCGGCATCCGGCCGCGGTTGACATCGCGCTCGGCGGCGGCGATCTCCTCGAAGGAGCCGATCGCGTGCACGGTCCCCGCCCTGCGCGCCGCCTCGTCCGCCCACGGGATTCCGCCCTCGACCGCGAGGTCGACCTTGAAGGAGCCCGGGCCGTGCTTGTAGCGGCGGTAGGCGCGGGCGACGCGGGCGGGGAGGCGCTCGCCGGTGAGGTCGGCAACGGCGCCCGGCGCAAGGTCGAGCACCACCGCGTCGGCCTCGGGGAGCTCCTCCAGCAAGCGCACCGGCCGGCCGGTCTCGATCTTGCCGCCGTTCTCGATCACGACCGCGGCGAGGGCGTCGGCAATCGCCTGCGAGCCGCCGCGGGCGACGGGCCAGCCGTAGCGATGGCAGGAGCAGATCAGGGCCATCGCCACAGCAGAGCTGAGCGGTCGGGTCAGCGGGCTGAAGGAGTGGGCGGCGACGCCGCCGAACAGCGCCCGCGCCTGCGGGGTGTCGAACCGCCGCGAGAGCACCGTCGCCGGCACCAGTGCCGGAAGGCCGAAGCGGGCGAGGCGGAGCGGATGCCGCGGAAGGTGCAGGACCGGCCGCAGTATGTCCTCGCCGAGGGCGTCGAAGTTCTGCGCGGAGGCCCCGAAAATTCGCTTCCAGGCCGGCCCGGCGGAGCCGAGACCGGCGACCGTGTCCTCGATCGAGCGGACCATCGTGGCGCCCTCGCCAGCGTCGAGCGGGTGTGCGAGGTCGATCTCGGGCCAGGCCCACTCGAGACCGTGGCGCTCGAGGCGAAGCGAGGTCAGCGCCGGCGCCCCGACAGACATCGAGTGCACCGCCGAGCACTCGTCGTGGATCAATCCCGGCAGCGTCAGTTCGGAGCTGCGGGTGCCGCCACCGATCGTCTCGGCCGCCTCGATCACGGTCACCCCCACCCCCCGGCTGGCCAGCATCGCGGCGCAGGCCAATCCGTTGGGTCCGGCGCCGACGACGATCGCCTCGCTCATGCGACTCGGGCCGTCGGAAAGGGCTCCCCGTCCAGCCAAGGCTGCCGGCCGACCATGTCGGCGACGTTGACCCAGCCCTCCTCGACCAGGCCCGTGGCCGCGTCGAAGATCCGGTAGCGCTGGCGCTGGATATGCGCCGGCTGGGACTCGAGCGTTATCACCCGCAGCTCGCCCGGCTCGAATTCGCAGCGCTCCTGGACGGCTTCGAGCAGGCGGTGGTTGTGAAAGTGGCCATCGCCGAAGTTGTAGCCGAGGACGACGCCGGCGACCAGCTCCCCCTCTCGCACCCGGTAGGCCTCGACGTCGTCGACCGCGTACGGGATCAGGCCGTTGAGGGCGCGCCCGTGCGAGTGCATCGAGCGGAAGGCGAGGCCTTTGTACATCAGCAGCTCGGCGGTCTGGCGATCGTAGAACTTGACCAGCTGCTCGACCACGATCGGCGCCGACTTGACGACCCGGCTGTCGAGCTTCGCCTCGGCGCCGGAGTCCTTGCGGAAGAGCCACTGGCTCGTCGCCCAGTTGCCCGCGTAGTACCGCATCGACGGCAGGAAGGAGACGAGGTCGGGCCGGAAATTGCCGAGCAACGGCAGGCCGACGCAGGTGAGCGCCAGGATCGCGATCAGCAGCGGGTCTTCGAGGGTCGAGAACGGCACCGAGCCGTAATGGCCGAAAAGGAACAGCAGGCCGAAGATCATGAAGACGTTCCACTCCAGCGGCACCGCCAGCGGGAAGGTCGAGAGGATGTGGAGGTGGAAGATGATCATCCCGGCGACGGCGATCGTGCCGAGCGTGCCGCCGCTGGAGACCAGCAGGAGCAGCGGCAGCGTGAACTCCAGGACGGTGCCCATGTGCGCGGCCAGCTGCCCGGTCGCCGAGGGCAGGAGATCGTCGGGGTGCTCGCGGTAGAGGCGCCGCTTTGCCTTACGGGAGCGGTTCCAAGGCGTATTGCTGATCATCACCGTGACCACGAACGGGAAGTGCCGATTCAGCTTCGAGGAGGCGGCGCCCCACCAGATGCAGACGAAGACGAGCTGCGCGGCGACGATCAGGTTGCCGAGCGGGAACAGGAAGATGATCATCAGGTTGCCGTAGATCTCCGCCCGCGCGGCCAGGAACGGGACCTTGTCACGCAGCCCGAGCACCGCCAGCAGCGCCAGCAGCGCTCCCACCGCGACAGGATCGAGGCGGCCGGCCGTGGCGCCGGCGACTCCGCTGCCCTCGGAGACCAGGAGGAAGATCGCCGCCGCGACCAGCCCCGCGTACAGCGCCACGTCGAACCGCGTCCGCGTGGTCCCGCGGGTCAACGGCACCTTCTCTGGCCACGGCGGCAGGCGGGTCGTGCCAGGGCGCAGCCAGTAGAGGACGCCGCCGATCATCGGCGAGAAGCGCAGCGTCAGCGGTAGCGAGCCGGCGCCGAGCCCGAGCACCTCCCAGAGCATCGTCCAGACCACCGCCTTCTGGAAGACGATCGGCTGCGTCCACCAGCTGCTGAGATTGCCGAGCCCGCCGAGCCCCGCGGTCGTCGCCGCGATCAGCAGCAGCGCTCCGCCGGCGTAGACGACGAGCTTGACTATGTAGAGCAGGTAGACGGCGTAGGGAGTGCCGAACCCGTTCAGCGCCCAGTCCTGGGCCAGCGGCTTGATCCGCTCGAGGTGGGGGCGCCGCTGCCACTCCTCGACCTCGAACGGAGGCGGAGCCGGGTCAAGTAGTCCCATCGCAGGGCGAGCCTACTTCGCGGGCCGAGAACCGGCACGGATTCCCCTACTGGACGAATTTGCACCGAGCGAGTGGAAGTCGAATCAGTCGGCGACGACCGGACCGTCTACATCCGCTCCAGCGCCTTCGCGAACCAACTGCCCCCGGGTCGCGAATGGCTGGGATTCCAACCCTGGCTCGGCCAGAGCGAAGAGAGCGCGCTGGTCGGCAGCGACGGCGCCAAGGGAGAAGCGGAAATGCTGCAGGCGGTCAGCGACGCTGTCGAATCCCTCGGTGGGGGAAAAGGTGCGCGGAATCCCGACCCGCCGTTACCACAGCACGGTCGACCTCGGGCACTACGCGAGCCTGCAGAGAGCCAAAGGAAAAGACGAAAGCGCCGAGCACTGCGAAAAGCTCCACCAGTTGATGCCGACACCCGTTTGGGCTTGCCGGCGCTCAGGGTGAACTTGACGTGGCCGAGCGAGAGCCGATGGCCGCATGCGCCGAGGCCGCGCGCTCGAAGACGTAGAAGTTGGCGGTGGCGGGTGCGAGGGTGCCGGAAGCGTCGGCGCTGCTCTCAAGCAGAAAGGAGACCGCGTCGCTGGTGTGGGAGATCGTCGTCGTCCCCAGCGGGATCCTGACCCCCCAAGAACGCTCCCGGCGAGATCGAGTTGCCTGGTTCGGTCGGGGTCGGCTTCGGCGGGTCGATCGGAGCATCGCCGGACGCCGTCCCGGCGACCGCGTAGACGCCGCTGTCATCCGGACACTGCGGTCGACCGGCAGTGCCGACTGCCTTGGCGCATGCGCGCGAGCGCCCGTCGCCGCGCAGGTCGTCAAGCTCCGATCGGTGAGCGGCGCCGAACTCAGCCTCGTCATCTCTGTCTTCCTCGCATCGGCCGTCGAGGCGGTGGAGGCGTTCACGATCGTCCTCGCGATCGGAAGCACTCGCGACTGGAGATCCGCCCTGCTCGGAGTCGGAGTGGCAACCGCGATCCTCGCGATTCTCGTCCTGGCCCTCGGTCCGGCTCTCACCTCGCTCCCGATCGGCGTCCTGCGGCTGGTCGTCGGTGGGCTGCTGCTCGTCTTCGGCCTGCAGTGGCTGCGCAAGGCGATCCTCCGCGCCGGTGGCGTTCTGGCGACGCACGACGAGATCGCCGCCTTCGAGCGAGAGACACAGGCTGCCGAGGGGGTGGTGGCTGCGCACGGAGACTTCGACGGTTACTCGTTCAGCGTGGCGCTGAAAGCGGTTCTGCTCGAGGGCCTCGAGGTCGCGTTCATCGTCCTCACCTTCGGCGCGAACCAGAACCGGGTCGGCCTGGCGGCGGTTGCGGGCGCCGTCGCCGTGATCGCCGTCCTCGCCGTCGGTGCCGCCGCTCACGCCCCTCTCTCCCGTGTTCCCGAGAATGCGATGAAGTTCGCCGTGGGCATCCTGCTGACCTCGTTCGGCGCCTTCTGGGGCGCCGAGGGCGCTGGCGCGACCTGGCCGGGCGGAGACGCCGCCCTACCCGCCGTCGTACTCGTCGTCGCCGCCTGCTCGCTGCTCCTTGTCGCCGAGCTTCGCCGCGCTCGTGTCGGCGTATGCGGAAGCCCCTCGTGAGGCTCGGCGCGCTCGCCGGAGTCTGGGAGTTCGTCGTCGGCGACGACTGGCAGACGGCACTCGGAATCGTCCTCGCGCTCGGCCTGACCGCGCTGGTGGCCGCGGCGGACGTCACCGCCTGGTGGGTGATGCCGCTGGCGGCGCTGGCCCTGCTGCGCTCATCGGTGCGTCGCCGGTCTCGGCTCTCGGCTGCCTTGCGCGACGGAGCCGGGGTGGAACGAAAGCGTGCGCCATCGAGTGAACTGTGATCTATTGCCAAGAGCGTGCACTTCATCCCCCGTCCCAAGATCGCCTTTTTCGCGGCACTGACCATGCTTGGGGTCCTCGCCCTTGGCGGGGGCTTGGCCTCGGCCAAGCGTCATCTGCTCCGGGAGCCCCCGATCACGATCCCCCGCACCGAACTCGAAGCGGCCTTCCACTGCCACGGAACGGTTAAAGGCTCGCCGACGGAGCCCCTGCTCTTCGTCACCGGTACCGGCGCCACGGGCGAGGAGGGGTATCTGATCGGCAAAGGCGCCTTCGAAGCCTTTGGCCATCCGGTCTGCGACGTCGACTTCCCTTACTTCACCACCGCCGACATCCAGATCTCGGTCCAGTACCTGGTCTACGCGATCCGCCGGGAGGCCCGCATCGCCGGGCGTCCCATCGCCATCTTCGGGATCAGCCAGGGCGGTCTGCTCCCTCGCTTTGCCCTGACCTACTGGCCCGATCTGCGCAGCAAGGTCACCGACGTCCTTGCCGCAGCTGGGACCCAGCATGGAACCACCGTCGTGGGGCCGAGCGGCGGCTGCGCGGCGAGCAATCCCTGCCCGCCCGCGGTCTGGCAGCAGGCGGCGGGCTCTCGCCTGCTGGAGGCCCTCAACAGCCAGCTGGTCGAGGCACCCGGGCCGACCGCCTGGACGACCGTTCGCTCATCGACCGACGAAGTCGTCCAGCCCCAGACCGGCAAGCACCCGACCTCTGCGCTGAAGGGCGCGACCAACATCCTGATCCAGAGCGTGTGCCCGGGACGCGTGACCACCCACATCGGAACCGCCGTCGATTCAGTCGCCTTCGCTGCCTTCGTCGACGCCATCTCCCACAAGGGCCCGGCCCAGGTCTCGCGCCTCCCGAGCGACGTCTGCTCCCACCCCTACGCCCCAGGCCTGGACGAAAATATGACTACTGCCTTCCTGGCCGGATCGAGCACGCTGATCCCGACGCAGGAAGCCGACGTGCCGAAAGTCCCAGCCGAACCGAAGGTCCGGGCCTATGTCAAGCGCGTCGCGGGCGCCGTTCCCAGGGCTCCCCAGGTTCCCTGAATACCGGCCATCCGCTTTAGCGTCCCAGCGGATCCGGTGCAAAGAAGGCGATACCGCCACGGAGATTCGCACCCTGGTTTCCTGAGAATTGGCCATGGGCAAGCAGGCAATTCCGCCCACGAGCCTGCGGCAGAAGACACGGCCCAATGATCAGCGAGCACCGTGCAACGTGAGGCCATATCGCTGCGGCGGTTCGAATCCCGGTTTCCGGACTAAGAATTGGCTCTGGGAGCCCGTTTGCGGTCGATTCAAGCCTGATGATCCCAAGTAGTTCGATTAGGTTCTGTCTAGTTCGGTGGAGCCGGGGACATATTTCGGGACACGCTC
>DATAIY010000124.1:0-5285 GCA_036262475.1 Solirubrobacterales bacterium | reverse complement strand
GCGCGTAGAAGCCGTTGACATAGGTCAGCACGCTGTTGATCCCTTCGGGCATGTAGCCGCGGAAGACGATCGCCAGCCAGGCAACGGCGGCGGCGCCGGACTGAAGGGAGCCGATCCCGAAGTAGATGACGATCTCCATCGGTATGACCAGGATCAAGCGGAAGAAGGCCTTGAGCCGGCTCTGGCGCTCTGCCCGAGGCGCGAAGTTGACCCGGATCGGATAGCTGGGATCGTCGGCGATGCCGAACGGCGGCCAGACATCCGTCTGCAGGTAGATCCAGGCGCCGGTCCGGACCATGAAGCGGATGATGCCCGAGTTGAAGTCATAGAGCCACTGCGGATACCGGCCCAGGATCACCACCGAGACCCACGCGAAGAAGTGAGTGAAGATGAAGGCGATCAGATAGACGAACATGACGATGATCCACGGAATCGCCAGAAGGATCCGAAAGAAGGTCGTCCAGCGGTTCGGAGTTGGGTTGAAATCGGCTTCGTAGCTAATTGGATACAAGGTTCTCCCTCTCAATTGGACGTTTCCCTGATGCCGCGCGGCCAGCCTACCCCCGTGCCCGGCGCCGGTCCACCCGCAGCGGTCAATAACCTGTCCAGCCCGATGGCGCCCCAAACCGCAGAAACCGCTCAGATCCCGGCCGCGCTCAAGCCGGCCGACGGCCGCTTCGGCTGCGGCCCGTCGAAGGTGCGCCCGGAGGCGCTGGCGGCGCTGGCCGAGCGCGCCTCGCTGATGGGCACCTCCCACCGCCAGGCGCCGGTGCGAGACCTCGTGCGCGACATCCGCGGCGGCCTCGGCGAGCTCTTCTCCCTGCCCGACGGCTACGAGGTCGCGCTCGGCAACGGCGGTACCACCGCCTTCTGGGAGTCCGCCGTCGCCTGGCTGGTGCGCGAGCGCTCGCTGCACCTGACCTATGGCGAGTTCTCGCAGAAGTTCGCCAAGGCGACCGCTGCGGCGCCGTTTCTCGCCGAGCCGATCGTGGTCGAGGCCGAGCCCGGCGACGCCCCCGAGCCGACCGCCGACGCCGACGCCGACGCGCTCGCCTGGGCTCACAACGAGACCTCGACCGGCGTCATGGTCGACGTCCACCGCCCCGAGGGCGCCGGCGACGCCCTCGTCCTGATCGACGCCACCTCGGGCGCCGGCGGCCTGCCCGTGGACGTCTCGCAGACCGATGCCTACTACTTCGCCCCGCAGAAGGCCTTCGGCGCCGACGGCGGACTCTGGCTGTCGCTGTTGAGCCCGGCCGCGATCGCCCGGATCGAGGAGCTCGACGGCGCCGGCGACCGCTGGCAGCCGGCCTTCCTCTCGTTGCAGACGGCGCTGGAGAACTCGCGCAAGGAGCAGACCTACAACACGCCGGCGCTGGCGACGCTGGTCCTGCTCGCCGACCAGATCGAGTGGATGCTCGCCAACGGCGGCCTCGAGTGGTGCGTGGCGCGCACCGCCGACTCATCGGGCCGCCTCTATGGCTGGGCGGAGCGCAGCGATGTCGCGACGCCCTTTGTCGCCGACCCGGCCAAGCGCTCGCTCGTCGTCGGCACGATCGACTTCGCCGACTCGGTCGACGCCGCGGCGCTGGCCTCGGCCCTTCGCGCCAACGGCATCGTCGACGTCGAGCCCTACCGCAAGCTCGGGCGCAACCAGCTTCGAGTCGGAATGTTCCCCTCGGTCGAGCCGGACGATGTCGAGGCGCTGACGGCCTGCGTCGACTGGGTCCTCGAGAACGTCGCCGGGGTCAGCTCGTGAAGGTCTTGGTCAAGGAGAAGATCGCCGACTCGGGCGTGAAGCTGCTGCAGGACAACTTCGAAGTCGATCTCGGCCTCGAGATGAGCGACGAGGAGCTGCGCGAGGCGATCGGCGGCTACGACGCGATCCTGATCCGCTCGGCCACCAAGATGACGGCCGAGCTGATCGAGCTTGCCGGCAACCTCAAGGTGATCGGCCGGGCCGGCACCGGCGTCGACAACGTCGACATCCCGGCCGCTACGCGCCGCGGGATCATCGTCGCCAACGCGCCCGAGTCGAACTCGATCGCCGCCGCCGAGCACACCCTGGCCCTGGCCCTGGCCCTGGTTCGCAACGTCCCCCAGGCGCATGACTCCCTGGTCGCCGGGCGCTGGGACCGGAGCAAGTTCAAGGGCGCCGAGCTCTACGGCAAGACCCTGGGGGTGATTGGCTTCGGCCGCATCGGTCAGCTCGTCGCCAAGCGCGCGCAGAGCTTCGAGATGGATGTCGTCGCCTTCGACAAGTTCGTCTCCGCCGAGCGCTTCCGCGAGCTCGGGGTGGAGGGGGTCGAGAGCGTCGAGGAGCTGCTCGGGCGCGCCGACATCGTCACCCTCCACGTGCCCAAGACCCCGGAGACGATCGGCCTGATCGACGCCGAGGCGATCGCGGCGATGAAGGACGGCGCCCGCGTCGTCAACTGCGCCCGCGGCGAGCTGGTCGACCTCGACGATCTGCTGGCCGGGCTCGAGTCCGGCAAGCTCGCCGGCGCCGCGCTCGACGTCTTCCCCTCCGAGCCCTTCACCGACCACCCGATCTTTGCCCGCGACGACGTCGTCGTCACGCCTCACCTCGGCGCCTCTACCGCGGAGGCCCAGGACCGCGCCGGCGTCGTCACCGCCGAGCAGGTGACCGAGGCGCTGACCGGCGGGGTCGTCACCAACGCGGTCAACATCGCCGCGGTCCGGCCCGAGGCGATGGAAGCGCTGGCCCCGTTCGTGCCGCTGTGCGAAAAGCTCGGCCGCCTCGCCCAGGGCCTCGGCGATGGCTCGATCGACCGGGTCACCGCCGAATTCCGCGGGCGGATCGCCTCTCACGACAGCCGCCTGCTCGGCATCGCCGTCCTCGTCGGCATCCTCTCCGGTCACACCGAGCAGCCGGTCAACCTTGTCAACGCTCCGCAGATGGCCGAGGAGCGGGGCATCGACCTGGTCGAGACGATGGACTCCAGCGCCGAGGACTTCACCGAGCTGGTCGTGGTCCGCGTCCTTTCTGGCGGCGGCGAAGTCGAGGTCGCGGGAACCAGCGTCGGCCCCCGCAACGAGCCCTACCTGGTCTCCGCCTGGGGCGAGAGCTTCTACCTGCCCTTCGCCAGCCACATCTCGGTCTTCCGCTACGCCGACCAGCCGGGGATGATCGGCCGGGTCGGGACGCTGTTCGGCGAAGAGGGGGTCAACATCGTCTCCGCCGCCGTTGGTGCCGAGCGCGGGGGCGAGAGCGCGGTGATGGCGCTGACGACCGACGCACCGGTGCGGACCGAGGCGATCGAGAAGATCCTCGGCGTCGACGGCTTCTCGGTCGGCCGCTCCGTGGACCTGTAGATGTCAACCCTCTAGGCTTCCTCCCGATGAGGGCGGTGGTGCTGACAGGGACTGGAGGACCCGAGGTCCTGGCGGTTCAGGAGCGCCCAGACCCCGTCGCCGGTCCCGGCCAGGTGCGGATCGCGGTTCGTGCCGCTGGGATCAACTTCGCCGACACCATGGCCCGCGTCGGGCTCTACCCGGACGCGCCCAAGACCCCCTGCGTACTTGGCTATGAGGTCGCCGGGGAGATCGAGTCGGTGGGGGAGGACGTGAGCGATTTCCGCTTGGGCGATCGGGTCATAGCCGGCACCCGCTTTGGAGGCCAGGCCGAGCTGGTCGTCGTGGCCGCCGACCAGCTACTGCCACTTCCCGACAGGCTCAGCTTCGAGCAGGGGGCCGCGTTCCCGGTCAATTACGGCACCGCCTACGCGGCGCTGATCCTGATGGGCGGCCTGCGCCAGGGCGACCGCGTGCTGATCCACGCCGCGGCCGGCGGCGTCGGTATCGCCGCCACCCAGCTCGCCCGAAACGTCGGCGCCGAGATCTTCGGCACCGCCTCGCCCTCCAAGCACGAGGCGATCCGTGCCCAGGGCGTCGCTCACGCGATCGACTACCGCGGCAAGGACTTCGAGGCCGAGGTGACGCGGATCACCGGCGGCGAGGGGGTCGACCTGATCATCGACGCGCTCGGGCCGGCCTCATTCCGGAAGGACTACCGCCTGCTCCGCCCCGGCGGCAGGATGGTGATGTTCGGGCTCTCGGAGGCGTCAAGGTCGGGGGCGCGCAGCGTCCCCGCCGCCCTCAGGAGCCTGGTGGCGATGCCGCTGGCGACGATGCCCTGGTGGAAGAGCCTGGCGCTGATGAACGAGAACAAGGGCGTGTTCGGGCTCAACATGCTGGGCTGGTGGGATCGCGAGGGCAACCTCGATCGGGTCACTTCGCCGCTGATGGTCGACCTCGAGGCGGGACGCCTCGATCCCGTCGTCGCCGAGGCGTTCCCCTTCGACAGGGCCGGCGACGCACACGAATTCATCGCCCAGCGCCGCAACGTCGGCAAGGTCGTGTTGTTCCCTTAGCAGGGCCTTGTCCACCAAGGACCGAAGACTCCGCGATGAAGAGGGCGATTCTGATTGCGATCACCGTGTTGGCGGCAAGCACCGCCGCGGTCGCCCATGCCGAAGAACGGTCGCTCACCGTCGTCCTCGCCGGCGGTGCCGAACCCGACAGCATCGCGATTGAGCTCAGCCCCGACGGACGCAGCTACGCGATCGACTCGATCGCCCCACTCGAAGTCGGCGGCAGCGTCTGCTCGCATCCGGAAGGCAATCCGGACGCGCTCCTCTGCGAAGCCGCGCCGATCGCCGGCTTCGAAGTGAATGCCGGCCCCGGAAACGACTCGGTGATCCTCGCTCGCGACGTCCCGGTGCCGGTGACGCTGCGGGGTGGAGCCGGTGACGACAAGCTGATCGGCGGCGCCGGCGCCGACAAGCTGATCGGCGGGCCCGGGAACGACGTCCTGGTCGGCCGGGCCGGCGACGATTGGCTATACGGCGGGCCCGGCGACGACAGGCTTGTTGGTTGCTCGGGCGACGACCTGCTCCGCGGTGGCAGCGGTCTGAACACGATGCTCGGTGGCCCCGGGAACAACGAAGTCTCGGCCCGCGCCTTCGTTCGCTGACGGCTGGTCTCAGGCCGGGCTCGGCGCCGGCCTGCGCCGCGAGAAGAGCCTGCCGCCGATGAACAGCACCGCGATCAGCAGGCCGACCAGGGATAGCGCCGCATCAAGCCGGAAGCCGGCCCGGACGCCGTCGACGAAGGGTGGGATCGCTGCCGAGAAGATCGTCGTCGTCAGTCCCAGCCCGATCGAGCCGCCGGCGATCTGGAACATGTAGACGATGCCGCCGGCGAGGCTGGTCTGGGATTTGTCGACCGAGGTGACGCCGGCGGTGGTCGCGGTCGGGTAGAAG
>DATAIY010000123.1:0-8645 GCA_036262475.1 Solirubrobacterales bacterium | reverse complement strand
GAGGAAGGGCCAGACGAAGCCGCCGCTGGCGCCGTCGATGTGAAGCGGCACGTCGAGCCCCTTCTCGTGCTTGAGGTCGACGAGCAGCTCGTTGATGCCGACGATGTCGTCGGCGTGGCCGGTGAAGGTGGTGCCGAGCACGGCGGCGACCCCGATCGTGTTCTCGTCGATCAGCGGCTCGACGTCCTCGGGGCCGATCACGTACTTGTCCTCCTGCAGCGGCACGATCCGCGGCTCGACGTCGAAGTAGCGGCAGAACTTGTCCCAGACGACGTGGACGTCGCCGCCGAAGATCAGGTTCGGCCTGTCGACCGACTTCGACTCGGCTTCGCGGCGCTGCTTCCACTTCCACTTCAGCGAGAGGGCGCCGAGCATGATCGCCTCCGAGGACCCCTGGGTGCGGGCGCCGGTGGTCTCGCCGGGGGCGTGGTAGAGATCGGCGAGCATGCGGATGCAGCGCTGCTCGACCTCGGCCGAGATCGGATACTCGGCATGGTCGATGAAGTTCCGGTACAGGTTCTCGCCGATGATCCGCTGCGCCTCGGGCTCCATCCAGGTGGTGACGAAGGTCGCCAGGTTGCGCTGCGGGTCTCCCTCCAGCGCCAGTTCCTCGTCGACGAGGCGCATCGCGTCGAGGGCCGACATCCCGCTGGCTGGGAAGTCGCCGGCGGGCGCGTCCTCGGTGAGGAAGCGGTTGCCGTAGAGCATCGCGGCCTGGTCGGTGCTGAGGGGCTTGTTCATCGGGCTCCAGTCGTGTGTTGGGGTTCGCTGCCTGCCGCTCCTCTTTCGCACCGGCAGGTCGGCTCCGGCCGAGCGTACCCGACGGATCCCCGCCGAGAATCACCCGTTCCAGATGATGTTCAGGGCGACCGGACGCCCGATAGTCTCTCCAGTAGCCCACATCGGGGAGTTTTTCAATGACGAAAGGATCCGGTTTGAACGGCGACGACCTCAGCGAGATGGGCCCGATCGATTACATCCTGGTCGAGTGGCCGGGCCGCCAGCCCAATGGGGAGGTGGCGCCGCACCTGGTCGATCTCGTCGACCGCGGCCTGATCCGGATCCTCGACCTCGCCTTCATCGCCAAGGCCGAGGACGGCTCCGTCGCCAGTCTGGAGATCGCTGACCTCGGCGGCGAGGTGGCCGAGCTCGCGATCTTCGAGGGAGCCTCCTCGGGGCTCCTCTCCGACGAGGACATCAGCGAGGCCGCCGGTGCCCTCGAGCCCGGAACCTCGGCCGCCCTGCTGGTCTTCGAGAACACCTGGGCCGCCCCGTTCGCGTCCGCGGTGCGCCGCTCTGGCGGCCAGCTGGTCGCCACCGGGCGCATCCCCGTCCAAGCCGTCCTCGCCGCGCTCGACGCGGCCGAGGCAACTTCCTAAGTAGAGGAGAGACCATGCCAGGACTAGTTCGAGGTGTCGCCCGAACCGCCGCCATCGCCGGCACCGCGACCGCCGTCAGCGGCCGCGTGTCCCGCCGCCAGGGCCAGCGCTGGGCCCAGCAGGAAGCGTCGCAGCAGCAGGAAGCCGCGCCGCCCCCCGCGGCCGCACCCGCTCCCGCTCCCGGACCGTCGATGATCGATCAGCTCAAGGAGCTGGGGGAGCTGAAAAGCCAGGGCATCCTCACCGAGGAGGAGTTCGCGGCGCAGAAGGCCAAGCTGCTTGCGGGCTGACGGCGGCGCGGCCGCCCGGGCAAACTGGGGGCCTGGCCGACGTCGCCACGAATGCCGGGATTGGGACCGCTGTGGGGACGCTGTCCTCGGAGCGGCAACCTTCGCCTCGACCCCGCTCGGCGAACCGCGCCGCGCGAATCGCTGAGCGCCCGCTTCTCCTCGGCCTGCGACCGCTGCTGACCCCGGCGCGGCCGGAGAACCCAGACCTGGAGATCGTCCACGGCGACGGGCGCAGCTTTCACGTCCGCTCGGGAAACGGGATCGTCGAGGAGGTCGACGACGTCATCTACCTGGCGATCCCGCTGCGAAACGTCGGCGCCGGGCTGGCGGTGCTGCAGCGATATGACGTGATCACCGACAACCCCTTCCGCGAGCCGCGCCGCCGGATCGATCGTGGCCTGGACGGCAGGCGCGATCGAAATACGGCCCGATCGAGAACTTCCGCAACCAGCAGCGCGACCTCCACATCGCCAGCGGCGACACCGGCTGCCGGCAGGCGGCCCCACGCGATTCCGAGGATCCCCTCCACGGCGAAGTGCTCGAGACGATCGCCAACAACCCCGAGCCGCTCTCGATCGACCTCCTCTACGGGGACCACGAGGGCGGGCAGCACTCGATCAGCCGCTTCAACCTGATGCCGAACCCGAACGGAAAATGGGTCTGTAACGTGGTCTTCCACTGGATCCTCGCGGGCGCCGACCCGCGCGAGGACGACGAGGGCTCAGCCGCCGAGGCGGTAGTCCAGATGGGTGACACCGGGGGCGTCGACCACTCTGGTCAGCTCCAACTCGACTCCGGCGCCGAGGTTGTCGAAAAGGCGGACTCCGTCGTGGAGGAGGATCGGGACGAGGTGGATCTGGAGCTCGTCGAGCAAGCCGGCGGCGATGCACTGCTGGACCGTGTTGGCGCCGCCGCCGATCGAAACATCCTTGCCGTCCGCCGCCTCCATCGCGAGCTCGACCGCCTTCTCTATTCCCTCGGTGACGAAATAGAACTTGTTGCCGCCCTCGAGCTCGAGTGGCTCGCGCTCGAAGTGGGTGAGGACGAAGACCGGCGTGTGGAAGGGCGGGTTGTCTCCCCACCACCCGTTCCAGGGTTCTGAGCTCCAGGGTCCGGGGCCGCCGCCGAACATGTTGCGGCCCATCACCGCCGCGCCGACGTTGGCCAACGCTTCTTCGACCACCTCGGTGCTGGCGTTGACCTCGCCGCCTTCGCGCCCGTGCGGCTTCAGCCAGGCCTCGAGCCCGAAGGCCCAGTTGTGCAGCTGCATGCCGCCTTCGCCGAGCGGGTCGTCGATGCTCTGCGCCGACCCGGCGACGAAGCCGTCCAGCGACATCGCGATCTGACACCTGACCTTGGCCATTTCGAGCGCCGCCGTCCCGACCTAATCGGAGCGGGGACCGTGCTCCAGCTCTTCGACGGTCAGCTCGGCGGTCGGAGAGGCCTCGAGGCGCTGGTCCGGGATCGGCTCGCCGCTGCGGACCGAGAGCCCGTAGGTGCCCGAGGCGAGCCGCTCTTCGGCCCGCTCCAGCGCCGCCAGCCGCTCTTTCAGGTCACCGGCCCGACCGGCGTCGAACTCGTCTTGGTACAGGCCCTCGGAGTTGAAGTCACCGGGCTCCCTGCGCTCGTCGCCCTCTTCCGGGCCGTCGCGTTCGGTAGCGGCGATCTCCTGCTCTATCTGCTTCCGCTCGGTGGCCAGCAACTCTTTGGCGCGCTCTTGGTCCATGCCGACACCGTATCGGCCCAGCCTTTCGAGCGGAGCAACCGGCTTCGCTATCCTGATTTCAGGACTAACTACAGAAAATGGACTTAGATATGACCTATCTCCTGATTCCGCTCGATGACGCGATCGTCTTCCCCACCGTCACCGCGACCCTGCCGATCGACGTCGGCGACGAGGATCGCGTCTTCCTGATTCCGCGCCGGGACGGCGAGTTCGGCCGCATCGGCGTCGTCGCCGAGGTGATCGAGCGCGGGCACTCGCGACGCGGCGGACCGGTGGCGACCGTGGTCGGCCTGCACCGTGGCCTCGCCGGCGCCGCCCAGGCGGGCGAGAGCGACGGCGACGCCCTGCGGGTCGAGGTGCAGGAGATCCGCGACGGGCACCCCGACGATGAGCACACCCAGGAGCTGGCGCGCGAATACCGCGCCGTGGTCGAAGAGATCCTCGAGCTGCGCGGAGACGACGGCCGCATCGCCGCCTTCCTGCGCTCGGTCGAGGAGCCGGGCGCGCTGGCCGACACCTCCGGCCTCAGCCCTGACATCCCCAACGACCAGAAGCTGCGTCTGCTGGAGACGGTCGACATCTCCGAGCGGCTGCGGATCGCGGTCGAGCTACAGCGTGAGCGCCTGGCCGAGCTGCAGGTGCGCAGCAGGATCCGCGACGACGTCGAGTCCGGCGCCCAGAAACAGCAGCGCGACTACTTCCTGCGCAAACAGATGGAGTCGATCCGCAAAGAGCTCGGCGAGGACGAGACGAGCCTGATCGAGGAGTACGAGCGCAAGATCGCCGAGGCCGAGATGCCGGAGAGGATCGCCGAGCAGGCCGAGAAGGAGCTGCGCCGACTCGAGCGCCAGGGCGAGCAGTCGCCCGAGTCCTCGATGATCCGCAGCTACCTCGACTGGCTGATCGCCGTCCCCTGGGCCAAGCGCTCAGAGGAGCGGCTCGACCCTCAGCACACACGTGAGGTGCTCGACGCCGACCACGCCGGCCTCGAGGACGTGAAGCGGCGGATCACCGAGTTCATCGCCGTGCGCAAGCTGCGCGAGGAGCGCAAGGTCGACGACGACAACCGCGCCAACGGCGCGATCCTGACCCTGGTCGGCCCCCCCGGCACCGGCAAGACCTCGATCGGCGAGTCGATCGCCCGCGCCCTCGGGCGCGAGTTCGTGCGGATCAGCCTCGGCGGGCTGCACGATGAGGCGGAGATCCGCGGCCACCGCCGCACCTACATCGGCGCCCTGCCGGGACGGATCGTCCGCGCCCTGCGCGACGCCGGGACGATGAACCCGGTGATCCTGCTCGACGAGGTCGACAAGGTCGGCTCCGACTGGCGGGGCGACCCCTCGGCGGCGCTGCTGGAGGTCCTCGACCCGGCCCAGAACCACTCGTTCCGCGACCACTACCTGGACGTCGAGGTCGATCTCTCCGAGGTCGTCTTCATCGCCACCGCGAACCTGGTCGACACGATTCCGGCGCCGCTGCTGGACCGGATGGAGACGATCGCCTTTGACGGCTACACGACGGAGGAGAAGCTGGCGATCGCCAAGGGCTACCTGCTGCCGCGGCAGCTGAAGCGCAACGGCCTCGAGACCGACGAGGTCGAGGTCGGCGACGAGGTGGTCCGCGCCGTGATCTCCGAGTACACCCGCGAGGCGGGCGTGCGCCAGCTCGAGCGTGAGCTCGGCAAGGTGCTGCGCGGAGCGGCGACCCGGATCGCCTCCGGCGAGGCCGACGGCAAGATCGCGATCGACATCGACGCGGTCCGCGACTCCCTCGGGCGCCAGCGCTTCTTCCAGGAGTCGGTCGAGCGCACCGCGATCCCGGGTGTCTCGACGGGCCTGGCGGTGACCGGTACCGGCGGCGACGTCCTCTTCATCGAGGCGACCGCGATGGAGGGCGACAAGGGCCTGGTCCTCACCGGCCAGCTCGGCGACGTGATGAAGGAGTCGGCGCGGATCGCCCTCTCCTATGTCCGCTCCCACAGCGAGGAGCTGGGGATCGACGGCGGCGGGTTCCAACGCGAGTTCCACCTGCACGTTCCGGCGGGAGCGATCCCCAAGGATGGCCCCAGCGCCGGCACGGCGATGACGACCGCCCTGGTCTCGCTGCTCTCCGGCCGCCCGGTGAAGCACACCGTCGGCATGACCGGCGAGGTCACCCTTCAGGGCCGGGTGCTGCCGATCGGCGGCCTCAAGCAGAAGGTCCTGGCCGCCCACGCCGCGGGACTGACCGAGGTGATCCTGCCCGAGCGCAACCGCGGCGACCTCGACGAGGTCCCCGAGGAGGTGCGCGAGCAGATGACCTTCCACCCGGTGATGAGCATCGACGAGGTGCTCGGCCTGGCCCTCGAGCCGGTCGACAGCGGGGCAGATGTCGCCGCGATGTCGTAACCGCCAGCCCGTGCCGCCGGAGCTCCGCGCGGCGGCCGGGCTGCTCGAGCGCCGCTGGACGATGGCGACGATCTACGCCTGCTCCAGCGGCGCCACACGCTTCAACGAGTTCCGCCAGTCACTCCCGGGGGTCTCCCCCACCACCCTCTCCGAGCGGCTCGAGCAACTCGAGGCGGCGGGGATCGTCGAGCGCCATCTCGTCGCTGGCCGCCCCCCCCACACCGAGTACGGGCTGACCCGGCGCGGCGGGCAGCTGGCGTTGGCGGTGGCGGGGCTGCTCGAGCAGCGCGCCTAGTCGCCGGCGGTCAGCTGGAAAGGCCCGTCGGCGCCGAAGCCGAAGACGCTCTCGACGTCGACGATCACGGCAACGCCCTCGCGCTCGGGGTCCTGCCCGCGCTCGCCCCCGATCATCTTCGCGTAGACCTCGTCGTTGGCCGCGGGCTCGACGTGCGCGAGTCCCTGGAAGGAGAGATATTTCGGGCCGGGACCATCGGCTCCGCCGTAGTAGAGCAGCGATACCTTCGGCCGCTCCTCGATCACCTTGACCAGACCCTCGTCGGCTTTGCGCGACCAGATGGCCAGCTGTTGGGGACCGTGAACCTGGGTGCTGCCGCGGAACGAGATCGCCGCATAGCCGTCGTCGCCGACGTAGCCGAGGACGAGGGCGCTCCCGCGCAGGGCGGCGCCTTCGATCGCCTCCGCGATCTCTCCGGTCAAATCAAGCTTGTCTGCCATCTGTGTCCTACTTTCTTAGATTAGGTGGGTGAATCCGCAAGTTCCACGAAGCGGGAGGTGCGTCCGGGGGGGAGGACGAGAAGCGCCACCAGCAGTCCGACCGCGAAGATCCCGGCGGCCCACCAGAAGGCGACGGTGTAGCCGTGCACCATGGCCGCGGCGCGCAGGCCGGGCACGGGCGGATGGCTGGTGGCGTAGGTCCTCGCGGCGCTGGCGAAGAGCGTGCTCAGCAGCGCGGTGCCGAGGGAGCCGCCGACCTGCTGGGAGGTGTTGACCATCGCCGAGGCGATGCCCGCCTTGTTGCGCTCGACGCCAAGCGTGGCGGTCGCGAAGCAGGGCGCAAAGATGCACCCCATCCCCAGCCCGATCATGAGCAGGCCGGGCAGGACGTGGGTCGCGTAGTCAGCGCCCGGTTGCAGACCGGTGAAGAGGACCATCGCGACGACCCCGAGCGCCATCCCGGCCGCCACCAGAGGCTTGGCGCCGGTGCGGTGCAGCAGCCGGGTCTGCACGGTCGTCGCGGTGACGACGATCATCCCGGTCATCGGCAGGAAGGCGAGGCCGGTCTTCAGCGGCGAGAAGCCGAGGTTCTGCTGCATGTAATAGGTGAGGAAGAGGAAGACGCCGAAGACGCCGGAGCCGGCCAGCGCGATCGACCCGTAGGCGCCGCCGCGGGCGCGATCCAGGACGATGTGCAGAGGCAGCAGCGGATCCTTCGTGCTCCGCTCGATCAGGACGAAAGCGATCAGCAGCGCGACGCCGGCGACGAGCGAAACGATCGTCGCCGGCGTCGTCCAGGAGTGGGTCTCGGCGCTCGAGAACCCGTAGACCAGCGCGAACAACCCGGCGGAGCCGACGAGCACCCCGGGAAGCTCGATCCGAGGGCGTTGGGGGTGCCCTTCGTTGTGCAGCAGGCGCAGCACGAAGAACACCGCCGGCACGGCGATCACGAGGTTGACGTAAAGGCACCAGCGCCACGAGAGGACTTCGGTCAGGAAGCCGCCGAGAATCAGGCCGCCGGAGGCGCCGCCTCCGGCGATCGCGCCGAAGATCCCGAACGCTTTCGCCCGGTCCGGCGTCCCGGCGAAGGTCACCGTCAGCAGCGAAAGTGCCGAGGGAGCGAGCAGCGCGCCGAAGGTGCCCTGAAGCGCTCGGGCGGCAACGAGCATGCCGAACGACTGCGCCAGCCCACCGAAGGCCGAGGCCACCGTGAAGCCGATCAGGCCGGCGCTGAAGGTCCACTTGCGCCCGAAGAGATCGCCGAGCTTGCCCCCGAGCAGCAGCAGGCTGCCGAAGGCCAGCGCGTAGGCGGTGATGATCCACTGCCTGCTGTCGTTCGAGAAGTGCAGCGACTGCTGGGCGGAGGGCAGGGCGATGTTGACGATCGTCGCGTCGAGGACGAGCATCAGTTGGGCGACGCCGAGCAGGGCGAGGATGTGCCAGCGACGACCGTGGTGCGGATCGACGTGGGGAACGGGCTCGCTAGTCACAGATTGGTGGCAAATTAGTTGAGAGATGCCGATAATGTATCAACCTCCAAGATTTGCAAGTTACAATGAGTTCATCGCAGCAAGGCCACAGGCACCCAAAGGAGTGCTCGAGGAGCGCCGCAACAGCCCCGGCATGCTGCTCGCGCTGCTCGGTCAGGACGCTATGCGCCGGCTCCGCAGCGCCCACACCGGCGACGTCACGCCTCGCCAGTTCCACCTGCTCGCGCTCCTGCACGACAGCGGCCCGGTCGGCCAGAGCGAGCTGGGCCAGATCCTCACCACCGACCCCAGCGTCCTCGTCACCCAGCTCAATCCACTCGAAGACGATGGCCTGGTCTCACGCGAGCGCGACCCCGCCGACCGGCGCCGCCACGTGGTCAGGCTGACCGCGGCCGGCGAGGCGAAGTTGAAGAGCTCCGCCCGGGCGCAACGGCAGGTGGAGGATGAGCTGTTCGCCGGCTTCGACGACGAGCAGCGCGAGCAGCTGCGCACGCTTCTGGTCGCCCTGCGCGACAGCCACGGTCCCGGCCTGCCCGGCTGCCAACCGCCGGATTCCGCCCCGGATTGCTGAGGATCGAGCTGCCGGCTAAGTGGCCGGCGGTGCGGGAGGCGGGGGTGGCGGCCCCGGAGCCGAGGGA
>DATAIY010000122.1:0-11528 GCA_036262475.1 Solirubrobacterales bacterium | reverse complement strand
TCTCGACCGTGTTCGGCGTCGCCAGCACCCCGACCTTGCCGTTGTCGGTGATCGCCGCCGAGCGCGGGGTGGAGGTGGTGCCGGTGGTCGAGCCGCAGGCGGAGATCGCGGCGGCGATCACCGACAACGGCAAGGTCGGGGTGCTGGCGACGCCGAACACGGTCGAGAGCGGCGCCTACCGCCAGGCCCTCGAAGCCCAGGGCCGGGCGCTCGAGGTGACCGAGGTCGAGGCGCCGAAGCTGGCGCCCTTCATCCAGCAGGGCTCGCCCTTCGACGAGAGCGTGATGGCGATGGCCCGCACCTACTGCGCGCCGCTGCTGAGCGCCGAGGTCGACACCCTGATCCTCGGCTGCACCCACTATCCCGTGGTGGCACCGATGCTGCAGCGGATCCTCGGCCGTGACGTCCGCCTGGTCAGCGGCGGCCACGCCGTCGCCGCCGCCGTCCAGCGCACGCTCGAGCGCTCCGCTCTCGCCCGGCCCGCCGCCGGCGAGGGCACATATGACTTCCTCTGCACCGGCGACACCGACTCTTTCCGTGAGCTCGGCACCCGCTTCCTGCAGATGCCCCTAGGGGAGGTGGAGCAGGTTGAGATCGGTACGCCCTGATGGCCGCCGACTACCCTTAGATCGATGAGCGTTCTCGAGCAGGTGCAGAGCGATGTGCGGACGGCGATGAAAGCGCGCGACCGAGAGCGTGCGGCGGCCCTGCGGATGGTCGTCGACGTGCTCCAGCAGGACGCCAAGTTGGGCAAGGGCGACGAGCTCGCGGTGCTGCAGCGGGAGCGCAAGAAACGAGTCGAGGCGGCCGAGGCCTACGAGGGCGCCGGGCGGGCCGAGCAGGCCGCCGCGGAGCGCTTCGAGGCGGAGCTGATCGACGGCTACCTGCCGCAGCAGCTCTCCGACGAGGAGTTGGCCGAGCTGGTCGACGCCGCGGTGGCCGAGACCGGCGCCAGCGAGCAGAAGCAGATGGGCCAGGTGATGTCGGCGCTGATGCCGAAGCTGGGCGGCCGCGCCGACGGCAAGCGGGTCAGCGCCGCGGTGCGGCAGAAGCTGGGTGCCTGAGCTTGGCTCGTAGGCAGCTGACGCTGGACAACACGGTGGCCGCTGAGCTGGCGGGCTCGGAGGACACGGTGCTGCGAGCCCTGCGCGGGCGACTGGACTGCGATCTCCACCTGCGCGGAAACGTGCTGACCCTGGACGGGGACTCGGCCGACGTGCAGGAGGCCGCGACGGTGGTCGACGAGCTGGTCGAGCTGATCGAGCAGGGGCATGACGTCGCGCCCGGGACGATCGAGGCTGTCGCCGGTGCGCTCGAGGCCGAAGAGAGCCCGGCGGCGATCCTCGACGACGTCGTCTGGCGCCACCGCAACACCAAGGTGGCGCCGAAAACGCTGAACCAGAAACGCTACGTCGACTCGATCCGGCGCGAGACGATCACCTTCGGGATCGGCCCCGCCGGCACCGGCAAGACCTTCCTCGCGGTGGCGATGGCCGCCGCGGCGCTGACCGAGCGCAAAGTGCAGCGGATCATCCTCACCCGCCCCGCCGTCGAGGCCGGCGAGCGGCTCGGCTTCCTGCCGGGCGACATCCAGGCCAAGGTCGACCCCTATCTGCGGCCGCTCTTCGACGCCCTCTACGACATGATCGACCCCGATCGCGTCAACGGCTACTTCGAGCGCGACGTGATCGAGGTGGCGCCGCTGGCCTTCATGCGCGGCCGCACCCTCAACGACTCCTTCGTGATCCTCGACGAGGCGCAGAACACCAGCCCCGAGCAGATGAAGATGTTCCTCACCAGGCTCGGCTTCGGCTCTCGCATGGTCGTCACCGGCGACATCACCCAGATCGACCTGCCGACCGACCAGCGCTCCGGCCTGATCGCCGTCCGCGACATCCTCGACGACGTCCAGGACATCTCCTTCATCGAGTTCGGCGGTGAAGACGTCGTCCGCCACAAGCTCGTCCAGCGGATCGTCGCCGCTTACGACACCCACGGCCACAGACCCCCGCAGGCAGCGGACGCGGGAGCGAGCGAGCGAGATCGCCGGTGATGGTGAGCGCGAGCAAGCGGGAGCAGAGCATGCCGGCGGAATTGATTTGAGCCTGGACCTCACCGACGTTCCCGCGGATCTGCGCAAAGCCGTCGAGGCCACTCTGGAAGCAGCCGGCGTCAGCGACGGTCACCTCGCGGTCGAGCTCGTCGACGCCGATCGCATCCGCGAGCTCAACCGCGAGTACCGCGACAAGGACTCGCCCACCGACGTCCTCGCCTTCCCGGTCGACGGCGCCGGCCATGTCGCCGGCCCGCGCGAGCTCGGAGACGTCGCGATCTGCGCCGAGCACTGCACCGACGTGACCGAGGCGGCCGTGCACGGCGTCCTCCATCTCTGCGGCCACGATCACGAGACCGACGACGGCGAGATGCTCGCCGCGCAGGCCCGCGTCCTGGCCTCGCTGCAATGACCTGCTCCGGTTTCATCGGGTTGGCGGGGCGCCCGAACGTCGGCAAGTCGACGCTCGTCAACGCCCTGGTCGGCTCCCACATCGCGATCGTCTCGATGCGCCCGCAGACCACCCGCCGCGCGATCCGCGGCGTCTTCACCGACCTCGAGGCCGGCCGCCAGCTCATCCTCGTCGACCTGCCGGGCGTGCAGCGGCCCCGCGACGAGCTGACCGAGCGGATGCAGCACCGGGTTGAGCGCGAGCTCGCCGACTCCGACGTGGCGCTGCTGGTGGTCAATGGCGAGGAGGGCGTCGGTCCCGGCGATCGCTTCATCGCCCGCACCCTGCTCGCCGCGGGGCCCCGAATTCCGGTCATCTGCGTCGTCAACAAGTGCGACCGGCTCGGGCCCGGCGCCACCGTCGAGGCGCTCTCGGGCGCCGCCGAGCTGGATGGAGTCGACGAGGTCTTCCCGATCAGCGCCCGCAGCGGCGAGGGCCTGCCGCCGTTGCTCGAGCGGCTGGGGGAGCTCGTGCCCGAGGGCCCCTATATGTACCCGCCGCAGGACACCAGCGACCAGTCGAGCGAGCTGCTGCTGGCGGAGCTGATCCGTGAGCAGGTGCTGAACCGGACCCGCCAGGAGATCCCGCACTCGGTCGAGGTCTCGGTCAAGGAGGTGGTGTCCCGCGAGGACGGTCTGGTCACCGTGCGGGCGGAGATCTGGGCCGAGACCGAGTCCCAGAAGCGGATCCTGATCGGCAAGGGAGGAGCCAAGATCGGCGAGATCGGCAGCGGGGCGCGGCGCTCGCTCGAGGGCGAGCTCGGCGCCAAGGTCCACCTCGACCTCAACGTCCGGGTTCGCAGGCACTGGCGCCGCGACGAGGACCTGCTGGACCGGCTGGGCATCGAGTAGCCGGACTGCCACTACGATTGGACCGATGTTCGGTGAAATCGAATTCGACCAGCGGGGGGTGGCGCCGTGCGTGGTCCAGGACTTCGCCACCGGCGAGGTGCTGATGCTCGCCTACGTCAGCGCGCAGTCGCTGGAAATGACGCTCGAGACCGGCGATCTGCATTTCCACAGCCGCTCCCGCGACGAACTCTGGAGAAAAGGCGAAAGCTCCGGCAGCTTCATGCACCTGCGCCAGCTCCGCTACGACTGCGACGGCGATGCCCTGGTGGCGATGGTCGACCCGGCGGGCCCCGCCTGCCACACCGGCCAGCGCAGCTGCTTCTACCGCGAGGTGCTGGGGTCGGCCTCGATCCGCAGGGACGCGCCGCCGGCCCCCGGCGAGCCCTTCCCGGTCACCCACGAAGCCCTCGCGGCGCTGGAGCGGACGCTCCGCAGCCGCGCCGTCGAGCGCCCAGCCGGCAGCTACACGGTGAAGCTGCTCGACGACCCCGGCCTGATCGGCGAAAAGGTCGAGGAGGAGGCCGAGGAGGTGATCCGCGCCGGGCGCGAAGAGACCGATAAGCGGGTCGCCGAAGAGACTGCCGACCTGCTGTACCACCTCAGCGTTCTGCTCGTCTCCCGCGGCGTCTCGCAGGCGTCCGTGATGGAGGTGCTGAATGCCCGTAGCGGCTGATTCCGAGCTCAGGCTCGAGCCCAGCCTCGAGCAGGCGCGCGAGCTTGCCCGCGAGGGCAACGTGGTGCCGGTCCGGGCCCGCTTCGTCGACGACTGCGAGACGCCGGTCTCGGCTTTTCTGAAGCTGCGCGCCGGCGAGCCCGAGGGGTCACCCTGCTTCCTCCTGGAGTCCGCGGAGCAGGGCCAGGTCGGTCGCTACTCGTTCGTCGGACTGCGGCCGCGGGCGCTCCTGCGCTGGAGTGAGGGCACGCTCTCGGAATGGAGCGGGGAGGAGGCGGCGGCCGGACAGGCACCCGGCCACACCGAGCCGGCGCCGGACCCCTACGCCGCCGTTGCGGCGCGCCTTGCCGAGTACCGCCCCGCCCCGGTCGAGGGCCTGCCGCCCTTCGTCGGTGGCGCCGTCGGCTTCTTCGGCTACGACCTGGTGCGCACGGTGGAGCCTCTGGGAGAGCCGAACCCGGACCCGCTCGGCCTGCCCGACATGGCGCTGATGGTGACCGACGCGATGCTGGTCTTCGACCACCTCCGCCACGAGTTGACGATCCTCGCCTGCGCCTTCGCCGACTCCGAGGGCGGGATCGACGCCGCCTACGGTCGCGCCGCCGAGACAATCGCCGAGATGCGCGAGCGGCTGCGCGGCGCCGTGCCCGTTCCCGAGAGTCCGTCGGTCGTCGAGCCGCCGCAGTTCGTCTCGAACATGGAGCGCGAGCAGTTCGAAGCCTCGGTCGAACGGATCGTCGAGTACGTCCACGCCGGGGACGCCTTCCAGGTCGTGCCATCGCAGCGCTTCTCGGCGCCGGCGCCGGTCGAGGCGTTCTCGGTCTACCGCGGGCTGCGGGCGGTCAACCCCTCGCCGTACATGTACTTCCTCGAGTTCGGCGACTTCCAGATCGCCGGCGCCTCGCCGGAGCCGCTGGTCAAGGTCACCGGCAACCGGGTCGAGACCCGGCCGATCGCCGGCACCTCCCCGCGGGGGCGCAGCGAGGACGAGGACCGCCGTCTCGCCGAGCGGCTGATCAACGACCCCAAGGAGCGGGCCGAGCACGTGATGCTGGTCGACCTCGGCCGCAACGACCTCGGCCGGGTCTGCGAGTACGGCAGCGTCACGGTCGACGAGCTGATGGTGGTCGAGACCTACTCCCACGTCCTCCACATCGTCAGTCAGGTCTCCGGCACCCTGCGCGAGGGGGTGAGCGCGCTGGACGTGCTGCGCTCGGCGCTGCCCGCGGGCACCCTCTCGGGGGCGCCGAAGGTGCGGGCGATGCAGATCATCGATGAGCTCGAGCCGGTCAAGCGCTGCTCCTACGGCGGCGCGATCGGCTACCTCTCCTGGGACGGCGACCTCGACACCGCGATCCACATCCGCACCGTCGTCGCCAAGGACGGCCAGCTCCACGTCCAGGCCGGCGGCGGCACCGTCGCCGACGCCAAGCCCGCCTACGAGTACACCGAGTCGGTGAACAAGGCCGCGGCCGTCTTCCGCGCCGTCGAGGTCGCCTGCGAACAACCGGACTGGGCCTGAGATGCGCGTGCTGGTGATTGACAACTACGACTCCTTCACCTACAACCTCGTCCAGTACCTGGGCGAGCTGGGGGCGGAGATGGAGGTTGTCCGCAACGACCGCGCCGAGGTCGCCGAGTTGCTCGAGCGCGGCGCCGACCGCCTGGTCGTCTCTCCCGGCCCCTGCACCCCAGCCGAGGCGGGGATATCCGGCGAGGCGATCCGGGCCTTCGCCGAGGCGGGCACGCCGGTGCTCGGCGTCTGCCTCGGGCACCAGGCGATGGTCGAGGTCTTCGGCGGGCGGGTCGTCCAAGGCGAGCCGGTGCACGGCAAGGACGCCGAGGTCGAGCACGACGGCAGGACGATCTACGCCGGGCTGCCGAGTCCGCTGGTCGCCGGCCGATACCACTCGCTCGTCGCCGACCCCGACCTCCCCGACGAGCTCGAACTGAGCGCCAGCCTCGGCGACGTCGTGATGGGCGCCCGCCACCGCGAGTTGCCGGTCGAGGGGGTCCAGTTCCATCCCGAGTCGGTACTGACCCCGATGGGCAAGCACCTGCTGAAGAACTTCCTCGGACTCGGAGCCGACTAGTGCCCAACGACGTCGTCAGCCGGGCGATCGACGCGGTCTGCGCCGGCGACCACCTCACCGCCGACCACGCGGGCGCGGTGCTCTCGGAGATCATGGAGGGCCGGACCGATCCGATCCAGACCGGCGGCTTCCTGATCGCCCTGCGGGCAAAGGGCGAGACCGTGCCCGAGCTCGTTGGTCTGGCGCGGACGATGCGCTCGCTGGCGGCGCCGGTCTCGAGCGGCAGACCCGACCTCGTCGATACCGCCGGCACTGGCGGTGGGCCCTCGACCTTCAACGTCTCGACTGCGGCGGCGCTGGTCGCGGCCGGCGCCGGCTGCGCCGTCGCCAAGCACGGCAACCGATCGAACACCAGCAAGTGCGGGTCGGCGGACCTGCTGGAGGCGCTCGGCGTCAACATCGAGCTCGACCCCGAGGAGGTCGGGCGCTGCATCGACCAGATCGGGTTCGGGTTCATGTTCGCCCCCCGCCATCACGCGGCGATGGCGCATGTGGTCCCGGCTCGTAAGGCCCTGGGGGTGCGCACCATCTTCAACTTCCTCGGGCCGCTGACCAACCCGGCCGGGGCGACCAGGCAGCTGCTCGGGGTTGCCGACCGCCACTACCAGGAGACGATCGCCGAGGCGCTGGTCGGGCTCGGCAGCGTGCGGGCGCTGGTCGTCGCCGCCGAGGACGGGCTCGACGAGATCTCGCTCGCCGCGCGGACGCGGGTGATCGAGGTCGCCGACGGCGGCACTTCGGAGTGGTTCGTGGAGCCGGGCCAGTTTGGGCTGGCCCCGGCGGATCTGGAGGCGGTGGCGGGCGGGACGCCGGCGGAGAACGCCGCCGCGGTGCGCTCGGTGCTGGCGGGCGACTCGGGCCCGAAGCGGGACCTAACCCTGCTCAATGCCGCCGCCGCTATCTACGTCGGCGGCCTCGCCGCGGATCTCGAGGAGGGAACCGCCAAAGCCACCGCTGCGATCGATTCGGGCGCGGCAGCCGAGATTCTCGACCGGCTGATCGCCGCAACGGTCCCCGGCACCATCTAGGCTCTATCGGTCTAGTGGGAATGATCGAGCAGCTGATCGCCGGGGCCCGGCAAGGAGTGGACGCGCGTCGCCGCGAGCTTCCGCAGGCCGAACTCGAGTCGCGGCTCTCCGCCCGCGGCGAGGATCGCCCCTTCAACGAGGCGCTGGTGCGCCCCGGCCTGTCGCTGATCGCCGAGTTCAAGCGCCGCTCGCCAAGCGCCGGAGAGATCTCCGCCTCGGCCGACGTCGCCGAGCAGGTCGCCGCCTATGAGCGCGGCGGCGCGGCGGCGCTCTCGGTGCTGACGGACGAGCCGCATTTCGGCGGCTCGCTGGAGGATCTGCGCGCCGCCCGAGCGGCCTGCGGGATGCCGATCATCCGCAAGGACTTCATCGTCGATCGCTACCAGCTCTACGAGGCCGCGGTCAACGGCGCCGACGCGGTGTTGCTGATCGTCCGTGCCCTCGGTGACCGGGTCCTGCGCGCGCTCTACGACGAGGCGCGCTCGATCGACCTCGACTGCCTGGTGGAGGTTCACGACGCCGAGGAGCTCGAGCGGGCGCTGGAGGCCGACGCGGAGGTGATCGGGATCAACAACCGCAACCTCGACGAGGGCACCGTCGACATCGCGACGACCTTCGAGCTGATGCCCGACGTCCCCGCCGGCAAGACCGTAGTCGCCGAGAGCGGGATCTCCGGTCGGCACGAGCTGGAGGAGCTGGAGCGGGTCGGCGTTGACGCGGTGCTGATCGGCGCCGCCCTGATGTCCGCCGCCGACCCCGAGGCGAAGACCCGGGAACTGACCGGCGCCGACGAAGGAACCCGCGAGCACCTCTTCTAGGCGCTTAACCGCTGGCCGCAGCGTCTTTAGAAAATCTTTCGCGAGCATTTAGAAACGGATCAGCGCCTGGCGGGATCCTGCTCGCCATGCCTACGAAAAAGAGCCCTCTCCGCACCCCGTTCTTCTCTGCCCTGCTCGGTGGGGCATTCGTCGCAGTCGTCGGCCTGATCGCCATCTCGTCCGGCCTGGTCGACTCGGATGGTGGCTCGACGACCACCACCGCGGCGCCGCTGACGGCGCCCGTCGTCTCCAAGTCCGGCGAAGAAAGCGGCAACGTCGTCAACCAGATCTACAAGGCCGACGGGGATGGCGTCGCCTTCATCGAATCGCAGATCCCGGCGACGGAAGCGTCGAACCTCTCGCCGTTTGGCGAACAGGAATCCGAAGGTGGCGGCACCGCGACCGGCTCCGGCTTCGTGATCGACTCCGAAGGCCACATCCTCACCAACAACCACGTGATCGAAGGCGCGAACAAGATCGAGGTCAAGCTCGGCGCCTCCAACACGACCTACACGGCCACGGTGGTGGGGGCCGACCCCGCCACCGACCTCGCGCTGCTCAAGGTCGAAGCGCCGGCCGCCGAACTGCACCCGCTGACCCTCGGCGACTCCTCGATGATGGAAGTAGGCGACCCGGTGGTCGCGATCGGCAACCCGTTCGGGCTCGACCGCACCGTCACCAGTGGGATCGTCTCGGCGCTGCAGCGCCAGATCCAGGCCCCCAACGGTTTCTCGATCTCGAACGTGATCCAGACCGACGCGGCAATCAACCCCGGCAACTCCGGTGGGCCGCTGATCAACGCCGAAGGCGAGGTCATCGGGATCAACTCCCAGATCGAGACCGGCGGCAGCGGCTCTTCGGGCAACGTCGGCATCGGCTTCGCGATCCCGATCAACACCGCCCGGGCGGAGATCCACCAGCTTGAGACCAAGGGCGAAGTCGAACACGCCTACCTCGGGATCGAAGGCGGCACGATCACCCCGGATCTCGCCAGGGCGCTGAACCTGCCGGTGACCGACGGCGTGATCGTCCAGTCCGTCGTCAAGGGCGGGCCGGCCGACAAGGCCGGAGTCGAAGGCGGCAACACCTCGGCGACGATCGGCGGCACCGAAGTCAGCCTCGGCGGCGACATCATCACCGAACTCAACGGCAAGAAGGTCGCCGGGATGGACGAAGTGGTCGAAATCATCAACCGGGCGAAGCCGGGCGAAACGGTCGAACTGACGATCCTCCGGGGCGGGCAGACGAAGAAGGCGACGGTGACGCTCGGGAAGCGGCCGGCTTCGGTCGAAGAAAGCTCGCAGGGCGGATAGGGCGGGGGCGGAGGGCGAGCCCCCCTCCTCACTCAACTTGCTCGGGTCGGGCGTCTCCTTGCCGTCCGAGATCCGGGCAACCGAGAAGTACAAGCCGTTCGGAGGGGGGTCAGCCCCTCTCCGGATGGCTCTACCGCTTGCGGAAGGGAGCAGCCCCTTGTGATCGGGGTCTGATTCCGGGCTCCGGGGCGCAGCTTCCGTAGTCTCAAGGGATGCGGGTGAAGATCTGTGGAATTACGAATTTGGATGACGCGGCGGAGGCGGTGCGGCTCGGGGCGTGGGCTGTCGGGTTGATCCATTACGACAAGAGCCCGCGTTGGGTGGAGTCGGAGGCGGCGGCTGAGATCGGGGCTGCGTTCAGGCGCAAGTGCGAGGTTGTGGGGGTCTTCGTGAACCCGACTCTGGACGAGGTCGCAAAGGCGGTCGAAAACGCCGGCTTGTCGACGGTGCAGCTGAACGGGGCCGAGGGGGTCTCCTTCTGCGCCGAGGTGGCGCGGCGGACCGGGGTGAAGGTGATCAAGGCGATTCACGTCGCCAGCGCCGCGGACATCCACGGCGCCGAGGCCTACCGGAGCGACTTTCACCTCTTCGACCGGCGCGGCAAGGGCCTTTGGGGCGGCACCGGGCAGAGCTTCGACTGGGAGCTGCTGCGCGGGCATCGCTCCGACATCCCCGACATCCTCGCCGGCGGCCTGCGGCCGGACAACGTCGCCGCGGCGATCGCGGTTACGCAGCCCTACGCGGTCGACGTCGCCAGCGGCGTCGAGGCAGAGCCCGGCCGCAAGGACCACGCGGCAATGGCCGCTTTCTTCGCCAGCGTGGCCCAGCCAGCCGGCGTCCCGGCCCCATGAGCGCCGTGGAGGAGCGGTTTGGCCCCTATGGGGGGCGCTACGTGCCGGAGACGCTGATCGCCGCGTTGGACGATTTGACGGCCGCCTGGATCGAGGCTCGCGAGGACGCCGGTTTCGTCGCTCGCCTCGAACTTCTCCGGCGCGACTTCATCGGGCGCCCGACGCCGCTCTACCTGGCCGAACGACTATCCGAGCGGGTCGGTTCCAGGGTCTACTTGAAGCGCGAGGACCTCGCCCACACCGGCGCTCACAAGATCAACAACGCGCTCGGCCAGGCGCTCCTCGCCGAGCGGATGGGTAAGCCGCGGGTGATCGCCGAGACCGGAGCCGGCCAGCACGGCGTTGCCACCGCGACCGCCTGCGCCCTGCTCGGCCTCGAGTGCGTCGTCTACATGGGCACCGAGGACATCCGCCGCCAGGCGCCCAACGTCGAGCGCATGCACCTCCTGGGCGCCGAGGTGGCACCGGTCGAGGCGGGCGCCCGCACCCTCAAGGAGGCGGTCAGCGCCGCGATCCGGGACTGGGTGGCAAACGTGGAGACGACCCACTACGTGATCGGCTCGGCGGTCGGGCCGGCGCCCTACCCGGCCCTGGTACGCGATCTGCAGCGGGTGATCGGCGAGGAGTCGCGCGAGCAGGCGCTCGCCGCCGAGGGGGGGCTGCCCGCTCGCGTCATCGCCTGCGTAGGTGGCGGCTCCAACGCGATCGGCATCTTCACTCCCTTCGTCGCCGACGCCGAGGTGGCGCTGATCGGGGTCGAGGCGGCAGGGGAGGGTCTCGACACCGCCCGCCACGGCGCATCGCTGCAGGCCGGAAGCACCGGCGTCCTGCACGGCTCGCTCTCCGCGGTCATCGCCGACGAGGAGGGCCAGATCCTCGAGGCCCACTCGGTATCGGCCGGGCTCGACTATCCGGGTGTCGGCCCCGAGCACGCCCAGCTTCGCGACACCGGCCGCGCCAGCTACGTGGGGATCACCGACGCCCAGGCTCTGGCGGCGTTCCGCGAGCTCTCGCGGCTGGAGGGGATCATCCCGGCGCTGGAGTCCTCCCACGCGATCGCCTGGCTGCTGGAGAACCCGGGCGCGAGCGGCTTCGACCTCCTCTGCCTGTCCGGGCGCGGCGACAAGGATCTGGCCGAGGTGGTGGCCAAAAGCCAGGGCGCTGGGGACCCGCCGCTCCGGTGAGCGGCGGCGTCGACAGCCCGAGCCCGGCAGCTGCGATGACCGGGGAGGAGAAGATCGCGGCGGCCTTCGGGGCCGCGCGATCCGAAGGTAGGGCGGCGCTGATGCCCTACATGATGTCCGGCTTCCCCGACCGCGAGTCGGCGCTGGCGGTCGCCGCCGCCTACGCCGACCACGGCGCCGATCTGATCGAGCTCGGGGTCCCCTTCTCCGACC
>DATAIY010000121.1:0-5849 GCA_036262475.1 Solirubrobacterales bacterium | reverse complement strand
ATCGCAGCCTGGGCGGACGCGACCCGCGCGACCGGGACGCGATAGGGCGAGCAGGACACGTAGTCGATGCCGGAGCGATGGAAGAAGTCGATCGAGTCGGGATCGCCCCCATGCTCGCCGCAGACCCCCAGCTTGATCGCGTCTTTGGCGGCGCGGCTGAGCCACGCCCCCATCCGTACCAGCTGGCCGACGCCCGGCACGTCGAGGGTCTCGAAGGGCGAGCGATCGAAGACCTTCATCTCGATGTAGCGGCTGAGGATGCGACCCTCGATGTCGTCCCTGGAGAAGCCCAGAGCCGTCTGGGTCAGGTCGTTGGTGCCGAACGAGCAGAAGTCGGCCTCGAGGGCGATCTCGTCGGCGCGAAGGCAGGCCCGTGGCAGCTCGATCATCGTCCCGATCGAGTAGTCCTCGCCGCGGCGGACGCCGTTCTCGACGGCGACCCGTTCGATCAGTTCGCACAGCAGCTCAAGCTCGCGGCGGTAGTCGACGAGCGGGACCATGATCTCGGCCCGGACGTCCAGCCCGCGCTTGCGAGCCCCGCTCAGCGCCCGGAAGATCGCGTCAACCTGCATCTCGTAGATCGACGGGAAGAGGATCCCGAGCCGCGCCCCCCGCGTCCCCAACATCGGGTTGACCTCCTGCAACGCGCGGACGCGGACCTGGGTGTGCTCGAGTTGCTCGACCTCGCCGGAGCCCTTGGCGCGGGCGCGCTCGAGGTCGTCCTCGACGTCCCGCAACGCCGGCAGGAACTCGTGCAGCGGCGGGTCGAGCAGCCGGATCGTCACCGGCAGGCCGTCCATCGCCTCGAAGATCGCTTCGAAGTCGGCCTGCTGCAGCGGCAGCAGCTGCTCCAGCCCGGAGCGGCGCTCCTCGTCGGACTCGGCGAGGATGACGCTGACGATCGCCTCGCGGCGGTCCTCGCCGAAGAACATGTGCTCGGTGCGGCAGAGCCCGATGCCCTGAGCGCCGAACTCCCGCGCTTTGAGCGCATCGGCCGGGGTGTCGGCGTTGGTGCGCACCTCGAGCCGGCGGATCTCGTCAGCCCAGGCGAGGACCGTCTGGAAGGCGTCGCTCATCTCCGGTGCGACGAGCGGCACGTCGTCGCCGGTGATCGCCCCGACCCCGCCGTCGATGGCCACCTGGTCGCCGCTGCGGAGCACGACCACGCCGCCGACCCGAACCTCCCGCGCCTCGACGTCGATGTCCAGCGTCCCGGCACCGGTGACCGCAGGCACACCCATGCCGCGGGCGACGAGCGCGGCGTGCGACGCCTTCCCCCCCTCCGAGGTGAGGATTCCCTTGGCCGCGTGGAAGCCGGCGATGTCGTCGGCCTCGGTGAAGGGACGGACCAGTACGACGGCGCGGCCGGCCGCCGCTGCCTCGATCGCTTCAACCGCGGTGAAGGCGAGCTCTCCCTTTGCCGCGCCGGGCGAGCCGGCGACGCCCTCGGCGAGTACCTCGTAGTCCGCCTGGGGGTCGAACATCGGGTGCAGCAGGGTGTCAAGCCTCTCGGCGTCGATCGTCATCAGCGCCGGCGCCTTCTCCAGCAGGCCCTCGGCGACCGCGTCGACCGCGAAGCGCACCGCGGCCTGGGCCGGGCGCTTGGCGTTGCGCGTCTGCAGCATGTACAGCCTGCCCTCCTCGACCGTAAACTCGGTGTCCTGCATGTCGCCGTAGTGGCGCTCCAGGGTCGAGAGGATGTCCATCAGCTGCGCGTGGACCTGCGGTTGCCAACTCTCGAGCTCGCAGATGTCGCGCGGCGTGCGCAGCCCCGAGACGACGTCCTCCCCCTGCGCGTCGGGCAGGAAGTCGCCCGAGGGCTTCGGCTCCCCGGTCACCTCGTCGCGGCTGAACGCGACTCCCGAGCCGGAGGTCTGACCCTTGTTCCCGAAGACCATCTGCTGGACGTTGACCGCCGTTCCCCAGCTGTCGGGAATCTGGTTGATCCGGCGGTAGGTCACCGCCCGCTTTCCCATCCAGGAGTCGAAGACGGCGCGGACCGCCGCCCGCATCTGCGCGATCGGGTCCGGCGGGAAGTCGTAGAGCTCCTTGAATGCCGCGGTCAGCTGGCGCAGCGCCGCCGCGTCGAGCTCGGTGTCATTCTCGACCCCGCGGGCCTCCTTCGCGCGCTTGATCAGGTCCTCGAAGCGCTTCCCCTCGATCCCGACGACGACGTTGCCGTACATCTGCACGAACCGCCGGTAGGAGTCCCAGGCGAAGCGCTCGTTGGCGGTCCGGGCGCTCAGCCCCGCCACCGACTCGTCGTTGATGCCGAGGTTAAGGACCGTGTCCAACATCCCCGGCATCGAGTCGCGGGCGCCAGAGCGCACGGACACCAGCAGCGGGTCTTTCGGATCCCCAAGCCGCTTGCCGGTCAGCTCCTCCAACCGCGCAAGCGCCTCGTCGACCTGGCCGTCCAGGCCCTCGGGCAGCTCCCCCGCCCCGTTCATGTAGGCGATGCAGGCCTCGGTCGTGATCGTGAACCCGGCCGGCACCCGGTCGCTGCCCAGAACGCGCATCATCTCGGCGACGTTCGCTCCCTTGCCGCCGAGCAGGTCCCGCATCTCCCGCGACCCCTGGGAGAAATCGTAGACCCACTTCGGCCGGTCGGCGGACGGCGCCGACTCAGCGACGGGGGGGACGAGGTTCTCGTTCTCGAACTCGCGGGTGACCCTGCCCTCGTCGGCGCTCATAGGTGAATCCATACAGACAGAGGCACGGCGATGTCAAACGCTCGCAGGCCGGCGTCGCCCAAGGCGTCCCCTGCTCGCTGGAGCGGGCGGCCGGGCTAGAAGGCGAAGATCAGGGTGCAGGTGAGGCCGGCGATGACGCAGTAGATGCCGAACGGGGTGAGGCGATTGGTCTCGAAGAAGCGCAGCAGGAACTTGACCGCGATGTAGGTCGTCAGCGCCGCGGCGATCGCCGCGACCAGCGCTTGGCCGCGGACGCCGTCGCCGGCGGAGCCGAGCAGGTCCGGCAGCTTCAGCAGCCCCGCGGCGGCGATGATCGGAGTCGCCAGCAGGAAGGCGTAGCGGGCGGCGTCGTCGTTGGAGAGGCCGGTCATCAGGCCGCCCCCCATCGTGATCCCCGAGCGCGAGATCCCCGGGATCAGCGCCGCCGCCTGAGCCCCGCCGATCGCCAGAGCCTGCTTGAAGCTCATCTTCGCGATGCGGGCGTCGGCGTCGCCCTCGTAGTCGCCCGGGCGCGGCGCCCGGCGGCGGAAGCGCTCGAAGAACAGCAGCAGCAACCCGTTGATCGTGAGGAAGATCGCCGCCGACTCGGGCGAGGCGAAGAGGTTTCGCAGCTTGTGCTCGAGCGCCAGGCCGAGGATGCCGGCGGGAATCGTCCCGGCGACGATGACCCAACCGAGCCTGGCGTCGGTGTCGGCCGGCGAGGAGCGGCCGCGGAGCGAGCGGGCGAGGCCGCGGAGGATCCGTTTCCAGTCGTCGAGAAAGAAGAAGAGGAGGACGATCGCGGTCGCGCAATGGGTGGCGACGAGGAAGGCGAGGAAGAATTCGTCGTTCTGATGGATGTTCCAGCCGAACAGCGACGGCGCGATCACGGCGTGGCCGAGGCTCGAGATCGGGAACGGCTCAGCGATTCCCTGCAGGGCGCCGAGAACGATCGCCTGGAAGTAAGAGATTGGTTCCACCGGGCGACTCTATCCGGGGCGCAGGCGTCCTAGGTCAATAACCGGCTGGGTGGCGGACGATGAAGCCTTCGGGCGAGTCGACCCAGGGGTCATGCCAGCGCGGGCCGGGACCGCCGACGGTGTCGAAGGCGATGCCGGCGATCACCATCCAGGCATGTTCGGCGTTGGCGTAGACCGTGATCCACTTGCCCGCGCCGGGTTCGCCCCAGGTCTCGAGCCCGGTCGAGTCGAGTGGGCTTTCGAGGAAGCCACCACCGTGCAGCGCGAAGCTGACGGCGCCCGAGCAGTCGTAGCCGGAAGATTCGAAGGAGCCGTGACCGCCGCCCCAGATGTAGGGGGTCAGCGCGATCGAGTTGGCGGCGGCAATCGCGTCCTTGACCGCTTGCGGCGCCGCGGACGGCGCGCTCGCTTCGCTTTCGTTGATCACGCTGGCGCTTTCGCCCGGGTTCAGCGGCGCCGGGACCTCTGCGGTGGGCACCCCCGTCGTCCCGACTTCGGCGGCGATCTGGTTGGAAATCGAGGCGAGGTTGCTGCTGAGCGCTTCTTCGCGGTTTTCCAACGCTTCCATGTCGGCGCGGCGCGCGTGCTGCGCTTCCTTCAGTTCGGCGAAGCGGGACTCGGCTTCCGCCGTGGCCGTCGCGACTTCGCGCTCGGTCGCTGCGACGGAGTCGCGGGCATCTTCGATCTTGGCCCGGTTGGCGGCCAGCTTGGTGACGGCTTCCTTGACTTCGTCGCGGAGGTTCTTGACCCGTTCGGCGACCGAGTCGTCGTAGCTCTGAATCCGGCTCAGGTATTCGGTCTGGGCCGCCATTTCCGACCAGTCGCTCGATTCGAGGATCGTGTTGACGACGCTCGGCGAGCCGGCCTCGTACATCGCCACCAGGCGATCGCTGAGGACGCCGAGGGCGCGCTTCAGCTGGGCGCGGACGTCTTCGAGGTGCTGGCGTTCCTTGACCAGGGCGGCGGTGGCGAGATCGAGTTCTTCTTCCTTCTGCGCCAGTTCAGCCTCGACCGCGGCCTGCTTCTGGCGCAGCGCCGAGACTTCGCCGATCATCGAGTCGATCGCGGCGTTCTGTTCGGCGATCGTGTCCGCCAGCGAGCTCTGGCTTTCGCGGACATGTGCGAGCTTGCCCTGGGTGGCGTCGAGCTTTTCCTGCGGGGTCTTGGCCGGAGCACTCCCCTCCCATGACGCCGCCAGGAGGCAGAGAGCGCTCAGCAGCAGCGCCCCGAAGAGCAGCGCGCGGCGTTTGGTGGCGCCCGGATGAGTGTCGAAGAAGTAGGCCCGCATCGATTCCGTGCCGGCCCCGGAAAGGGGTTCGGCAGGAGTCGCGCAGGCTAGCGAAGTCGGCTGAGAATTGTTAGGAGTTGCTAATAACCTGCAACTTCGCTTGCAAATTGGCGCCTTCTGGAGGAGAAGAAGGGCCGCCGTCGAGTCTCCCCGGGGGCGCCCCGGCGGGCGCCCCCGGGACTCGAAAGGGAGAGGCTAGGTGAGCAGTTTCGCCTTTGCCTTGTCGAACTCCTCGGCGGAGAGGGCGCCCTTTTCCTTGAGGTCGTTCAGTTTGTGCAGTTCGTCGGCCGGGGTGCTGTGGGCCTGCTTCTGGACGTATTCGTCGAAATGCTTTTTCGCGTCCGCCTGGGCTTTAATCGTCCTGTCGCGCATCCCGCTGCCGCGGGCGATCAGGTAAATCAGGGCGGTCACGAACGGGATGAAGACGAGGAACAGGACCCAGGCGGCTTTCGCCCATCCGGAGAGCTCGTGGTCGCGGAAGAGGTCGGAGAGGATCGTGATCAGGATCCAGATCCAGATCACGAAGAAGAAGATCTCGAGGGTGAGGAGAAGCAGTTCCCCCAAGTTGATGTTGGCGAGCAGCAAGGTGCTTCCTTTCGGTTCAGTTGGACAGCATCGGCGGCGTGCGTCGATGTGATGACTGGCACGCTACCCCGCGCGCGCCCCTCGTGCATAGGGCTCTTAGGGTGAATCCAGGACTAGATGTCGTGCCCCAGGACGTCCCGAACGCGAGTCATAGGCGGGCGGTTGCCGAGGGCCGAGTGTCCTCGGCGCTCGTTGTAGTGGTCGAGCCAGTGTGGCAGGGCCGCCCGGCGATCCGCGCTTGAGCGGTAGGTGAGCCCCCGGGCCCACTCGCGGTCCATCGTCTGCTGGAGGCGCTCGACCTTGCCGTTGGTTTTCGGGGTGTAG
>DATAIY010000120.1:0-5695 GCA_036262475.1 Solirubrobacterales bacterium | reverse complement strand
GGCCAGCAGCGGCGCCGCGTCGACTTCGAAGGCGACGGCGGCGTCGAGGTCCCAGGTGCGGCAGACCAGCGGATGGAGCTCGCCGATCCAGCCGGCGGGCTCGCCGCCAACCGAGGCCGCGGCGGCGCGGCCGGGATGCAGGAAGGGCTCGGTGGCCGGAGCGAAGGCGAACTCGGTCCCGAGCTGCCGGGCCAGCGCCTCCAGGGCTCCCTTGATCGCGAAGAAGTCAACCGCCTCCCCGCCACCCCGCCAGGAGCGGGCGGCGAGCGGCCCCAGCGCCAGGGCGGTGAAGCGGTGCGGCTCGATGACCGGAGCCGCGCGCTTGCCCCTGAATTCCCCCCCGAGTCGGCCGATGGGCCGATTTCCCTCATCGTGCGCGGGTTTTAGGCCCGCCGGCGGGCGGTTCAGGTAGACGGCGCCGGCCTCGAAGAGCGCCACGCGATCGACGCCGTGGGCGACGTTGCGGGAGGCGATGTCGAGCAGCGATCCGAGCACCATCGTCCGCATCGCCGACTGGTCCTCGGAGAGCGGGTTGGAGAGCAGGACGGGATCGGCCCGCGGGTCGTCATCCGGGATTCGCAGCCTGCCGGGCTCGCCCGGGTCGGTGAAGCTCCAGCCGACGGCCTGGTCGAAGCCAAGGTCGCGCAGTCCGTCTTCGGCGCGGCGGCGCAGGCGCTGCTCGCGAGTGAGACCGCCGCCGATCGTCCGGGCGACCGCCGGCAGCGTCGTCGGCAGGTGCTCGTCGATCCCGTGGACCCGGGCGACCTCCTCGATCAGGTCGACCTCGCGGGTGACGTCGTAATGGCGATCGGGCGGAACCTCGACCTCGAGGTCCTCGCCGTCAACCTCGACACCGAAGCCGAGCCGCTCCAGGTGGGAGACTTGGTCGGCCTGGGGAACGCTCATGCCGAGTAGGCCCTTGACCCGGGCGGCGCGGAGGCGGATCCGCCGCAGCTCGGGAATCTCGGCGGCGACGTCGATCGTTCCGGGCACCAGCTTCGCGCCGCAGAGCTCGATCATCAAGCGGGAGGCGATCACCTGCGCTCGCAGGCAGAGCGCCGGGTGCAGCTGCTTCTCGAAGCGCGAGGAGGCCTCCGAGCGGAGACCGAGCTGGCGCGAGGTGCGGAGGATGTTGGTGCCGTTCCAGCTGGCGACCTCGAGCAGCACCCGCGTCGTCTCAGCCGAGACCTCGGAGACCTGGCCGCCCATGATCCCGGCGATCCCCGACGGCCCGTCGCTGTCGCAGACGAGCACGGTCTCGGCGTCGAGGCTGCGCTCGACGTCGTCGAGGGTCGTCATCTTCTCGCCGTCGGCCGCGGCGCGGACGGTGAGAGCGCCGCCGGGCACCTTGTCGAGATCGAAGGCATGGAGCGGCTGCGCGGTCACCAGCATCGCGTAGTTGGTGATGTCAACGACGTTGTTGATCGGCCGCTGTCCCGCCGCCGCCAGCCGCGCCGCCAGCCAGACCGGCGAGGGCCCGATCTCGACGTCGGTGAAGACGCGGGCGGTGAAGCGCGGGCAGAGGTCGGGAACCTCGACCGCGACCGAGGCGTAGTCGGAGACCTCGCCCTCGCCCTCCGCGGCGGCGTCAGCGGCCCACGGGTCCGCTGCCAGCGGCGCGGCGGAGATCGCGTGGACCTCGCGGGCGACGCCTTGGACACCGAGGCAGTCGACCCGGTTCGGCGTCACCTCGATCTCGAGCACTGGCTCGGCCAGTGGCAGGACGTCGGTCAGGGGAGAGCCGGCGCTCAGCCCGTCGTCGAGGACGAGGATGCCGTCGTGATCGTCGCCGACCTCGAGCTCGGAGGCGGAGAGGATCATCCCTTCGGAGGCGACCCCCCGCAGCTTCGCCTTGCGCAGCTTCTCGCCGCCCGGCATCCGCGCCCCCGGCAGCGCCACCGCGACCGTCTGGCCGGCAGCGACGTTGGGGGCGCCGCAGACGATCGTGCGCTCGCCATCGCCGACGTCGACCGTGCAGACACGCAGCTGGTCGGCGTCGGGGTGTGGCTCCGCGGCCAGCACCTTGCCGACGAGGAAGTTGTCGGCTTTGGGCGGCCCGGCGATCGTCACCCGCTCGACCTCGGTCCCGGTCATCACCAGGCGCTCGGCGAGCGCCTCAGGCGCGAGGCCGGGGTCGCAGTACTCGCGCAGCCAGGAGTAGGGCACCTTCACGAGAACTGCTCCAGCATCCGCACGTCGTTGTCGAAGAAGCGCCGCAGGTCGGGGACGCCGTGGCGCAGCATCGCCACCCGCTCGATCCCGAGCCCGAAGGCGAAGCCCTGGACGCGCTCGGAGTCATAGCCGCCCTCCTCGACGAAGCTGAGGACGTTGGGGTCGACCATGCCGGCGCCGAGGATCTCGATCCAGCCCTGGCCCTTGCAGAGGTTGCAGCGCTCGCCGCCCGGCAGCGTCCCGGTGCCCTCGCACTGGAAGCAGGAGACGTCGACCTCGACGCTGGGCTCGGTGAAGGGGAAGAAGTGGGGGCGCAGACGCACCTCGCGCTCGCCGCCGAAGATTCCCCGCACCATCGCCAACAGCGTTCCCTGCAGGTCGGCGAGGGTGAGGCCCTCGGCGATCGCCAGGCCCTCCATCTGGTGGAACATCGGGCTGTGAGTGGCGTCGGAGTCGCGCCGGTAGACCGTGCCGGGGATGACGATGAAGATCGGCGGCGGCTGCGTCTCCATCGCCCGGATCTGCATCGGCGAGGTGTGGGTCCGCAGCAGCACCTCCGGGTGCGACTGCACGTAGAAGGTGTCCTGGAGCATCCGCGCCGGGTGCCCGGGGGGATGGTTGAGGGCGGTGAAGTTGTAGTAGTCGTGCTCGATCTCCGGCCCTTCGGCGACGCTGTAGCCGAGCCCGACCATGATGTCCTCGATCTGGCGGGTGGTGCGGGCGAGCAGGTGCGCGTGGCCGACCGGCCGCGGCGGCGCTCCGGGCAGGGTGACGTCGACCCTGTCGGCGACGAGCTTGGCGTCGAGCTCACTTGCGTCGAGGCGCTCGGCGCTGGCCTCCAGCAGTCCCTCGAGCTCCTTGCGGGCCTTGTTCGCGGCGCCACCGACCCTGCCGCGTTCCTCCGGCGCCAGCTCGGCGATACCGCGCAGGATCGTCGTCAGCTCGGCTTTGCGCCCCAGGTAACGGACCCGCAGCTCCTCGAGCTCGGCGCTGGAGCCGGCGGCGCTGATCGTCGCCATGGCCTCGCCCCTGATCTCCTCGATCCGCTCAAGCATCGGGCGTGGTCTCCGGCATGGCGGCCGACGATATCCGCTGGGCCGCTATCGCCGCGGCCGCGGCGACGTTGAGCGACTCGGCGCCGCCCGCGAGCAGCGGGATCGTCGCCTCGGCGTCACAGCCGGCGAGCACCTCCATCGGCAGTCCCTCGCGCTCGGCGCCGAGGCAGAGCGTCTGCGCTCCGTCGATGGCGTCGAGGCCGGCGCCCCCGTGGGCGACCAGGGCGACCCGCGGCGCCGGCGTCTTCCCCACCACGGCGCGCAGCGGCGGCTGGGCGAAGATCGAGCCCATGCTCGCCCGCACGGCCTTTGGCGAGTAGGGGTCGGCGCAGCCGGGGCCGAGCACGACCGAGCCGTGCAGGAGGGCGTGGGCGGTGCGGACGATCGCGCCGACGTTGCCGGGGTCGGCGACGCCGTGGAGGTAGACGCAGGGGGACTCGGGCCGCTCGGAGAAGCGCAGCGGCCAGACCGCGATCGCGCGGGTGCCGGAGCCGAGCGAGGAGACGTCGCCGAGCAGATCCGGGTCGACCTCCTCGCCGCCGAGATCGGCGCCCGCGGCGGTCAGCAGGAAGCGCGGCTCGGCGCCCGCGGCGAGGCCGGCGTCGACCAGATCCTCGCCCTCGGTCGCGAACAGCCCCTCGCGCTCGCGGTGCTTGCGCTCCCGCAGCTTGCGGATCAGCTTCAGCTTCTCGTTTTGGGGGCTGGCGATCATCGGTGATCTCTTCTGGTCGGCGGTTTAACTTCTGGAACGAAAAAGCGGGCCGTCTTCACGGCCCGCCCGGGAAAGTGGAGTGTCGGTGTGCCGCTAGGCGGCCGCACCCTCCCGGGCTAGCTCCACAAATCGGCGAAAGGCGTCGCGGTCGGTGACCGCGATCTCGGCGAGCATCTTGCGGTTGACCTCGACTTCGGCTTTGCCGAGGCCGTGAATGAGTTCGGAGTAGCTCATGCCCTCCATCCGCGCGGCGGCGTTGATCCTGGTGATCCAGAGCCGGCGGAAGGTGCGCTTTTTGTTGCGCCGGTCGCGGTAGGCATACATCCCCGACCGCTGCACCTGCTCTTTGGCGAAGCGGTAGGAGGAATGCTTGCGGCCGAAGTAGCCCTTTGCTTCCTTGAGGACCTTGCGGCGCTTCTTGCGCGCGTGGACGGAGCGCTTGACGCGGCTCACTTCCCGCCTCCGAGCAGCCTGCGCACCGTCGGCGCGTCGTTTGGGGAGATCTCGACCGGCCGCGCCATCCGCCGCTTGCGCTTCGGCGACTTTTTCTCCAGGATGTGGCTGGAGTAGGCACGACGGCCGCGCAGCTTGCCGGTACCGGTCTTGCGGAAGCGCTTCTTGGCGCCTGAATGGGTTTTCATCTTCGGCATCGGGCTCGCTATTGAAGCAGACGCGGGTACGCTGCGCCGCGATGCGGATCGTCTACCTCGTCGGGACGCGCCCGAACTTCGTCAAGACGGCGCCGGTGATCGGCGCCCTGCGCTCGCGCCTGCCCGACGGCAGGCACGCGATCGTCCACACCGGCCAGCACTACGACCGCCTGATGTCGGAGGTCTTCCTCGAGGAGCTAGGGGTTCCCGCCCCCGACTACATGCTCGAGGTCGGCTCCGGCACCCACGCGGTGCAGACGGCGCGGACCATGGAGCGCCTGGAGCCGGTGCTGCTGGAGGAGAAGCCCGACCTGGTGATCGTCCCCGGCGACGTCAACTCGACCCTGGCGGCGGCGCTGACCGCGGTCAAGATCGGCATCCCCGTCGCCCACATCGAGTCCGGCCTGCGCAGCTTCGACCTGAGGATGCCGGAGGAGGTCAACCGGATCGTCGCCGACCGCTTCTCGCGCGACCTCTTCATCCACAGCGAGGAGGGGATAGCCAACCTCCGCGCCGAAGGCATCGCCGACGAGCGCATGCACCTCGTCGGCAACACGATGATCGACACCCTGGTCGCCCTCGAAGATCGCTTTCGCGCTGCGGGGACGGCGACGCGGCTCGGGGTCGAGCCCGGGTCCTACGCGCTGGTCACCCTCCACCGCCCCGCCCTCGTCGACGGCCCCCTGCTGGCCGAGACCGTGGCACAGCTGGCGGCGCTGGCAGGCGAGATGCCGGTGGTCTTCCCGGTCCATCCGCGGACCCGCAAGATGATGGAGAGCGTCGACGCCGCCATTTTGGCCGGACTACAGCTAATCGAGCCGCTCGGCTATCTCGACTTCCTCTCGCTCCTCGCCGACGCCGGCGCCGTCCTCACCGACTCCGGCGGCATCCAGGAGGAGACCACCTACCTCGGCATCCCCTGCTTCACGTTGCGCGACAACACCGAGCGCCCGGTGACGATCCGCGCCGGCACCAACACCCTGCTCGGCCTCGACCCGGCGGCGATCGCCGGCATTCCCGCCGCATTGGCCGCCAGCGACGACGCGCCGACGAAGCCGCCGCCGCTGTGGGACGGGCAGGCGGCGGAGCGAATCGCCGACGTAGTG
>DATAIY010000119.1:0-7973 GCA_036262475.1 Solirubrobacterales bacterium | reverse complement strand
GCTGAGAACGCAGCTGATTGCCGCCATCCCTGGCGGCCGCCGGGTCCACATCGTCGGCATCCGCTAGCGCGGCGCTAGGCGTCGGCCGGAGTCTCGCCCAGGGCCTCGCGCAGGCTAGCCAGCTCGGCGCGCAGGGCGGCGAGCTCGCCTTCCAGGCGGCCAAGGCGATCCTCGTTCGGGGCGACCTCGGCATCGCCGGCACCCTGCCCGGCGGGCTGGGCGGCCGGGGGGTGGCCCTCGGCAACCGAGGCGACGGCCGCTTTCTCCTCCTCCCCGCCGAGCAGCTGCGAGTAGCGATCCTCCTTCTGCCCCGGCCGTCGCCCTTGACGGGCGACGTGGCCGCGCTCGACCAGGTGCTCGAGGGTCCCCTCGACCGCGGCGAGGTCGGCGAAGCCGTGCAGTCGCTCGCTGCGCTGCTTCAACTCGCCCGGGGTCTGGGGCCCGCGCAACATCAGCACCGCCAGCAGCGAGACCTCGGCGGGGTCGAGGTTGAGCGCCTCCGGCAGCAGGTGGCGATACTTGCGGGCGCGGCTGCCGGCGCCGCTGGCGAGCCGGGTCCAGCCGCGCAGCGCCAGGCGGCGCAGGGCCTCGCTGACCGTCGCCTCGTCGTAGTCGACGACCGGGTCGCGGTTGGTCGACTGGTTGCAGGCCAGCCGCAGCGAGTTCAGCGAGAGCGGGTAGGCGCCGGGTGTGGTCCGCTGCTTCTCGATCAGGCAGCCGACGACGCGGATCTCGACGGCGTCAGGCTCCATCGCCGGGATCCTCAGCCTCGGTCCGGCCGGTCCGGGTAGATCTCATCGATCGTGACCAGGGCGCGGTAGGGCGCCTCGGCCGCCGCTTCGATCGCCTCGCCGCCGCCGGCCAGGCGGTCGACGACGGCGACCACCCCGGCCACCTCGAGCCCCTCCTCGCGGATCCGGCCGAGCGCCTTCGCCGTCGAACCGCCCGTGGTCACCGTGTCCTCGACGACGAGGCAGCGCAGCCCCGGCGCCACCGGGCCCTCGACCCAGCGCTGCAGGCCGTGCTCCTTGCGCTCTCCGCGCACGAAGAAGGCGACCAGCTCGGCGCCGGCGGGCACCGCGATCGCGGCGCAGGCGGGCGGAATCGCGGCGGTGGCGGGACCACCGACCGCTTCGGCTCCGAGCTCGGCGGCGAACGCCGCGATCAACTCGCCCGCGGCGCGGAAGCCGGCGGGGCGCATCAGGGTCCGTCGCGCGTCGACGTAGTACTGAGCCTTGGCCCCGCTCGACAGCGTTACCTCGCCGAGAATGAGCGAGTGCTCGCGGAGCTCGGCGAGCAGCGTCTGCTTGGCGGCGTCGAGGTCGGTCACCGCGCGCATCCTAGCCCCCGGCCGGCGGGCGCTAGGCGAGCGAGTCGCGGAAGCCCTGGCGCCAGCTCGGGTGCGCGAGCCTCCAGCCCAACTCGCGCTTGGCCTTGGCGTTTGAGGCGCCCCGCATCTTGATCGCTCCTTCCGCCGTCGCCGAGCCAGCAAGGAGGCGAGCGATCCAGACGGGCACGCGGCGCGGCGGCTTCGCGCCGAGCACCTCGGCATAGACCGGGACCCAATCCCGCAGCGCCGCCGGCTCGTCGTCGACGACGTTGTAGACGCCGGGAGCGCCGCACTCGATCGCGGCCGCCGTGGCCGCCGCCGCGTCGTCGACGTGGACGAAGGAGAAGGTTCCGGTTCCCCTGCCGACGATCGGGAGGCGGCGCTTCAGCGTGTCCTCGGCCTGCGGGCCGCCACGGTCGTAGTAGGTACCGGGGCCGTAGAGCCAGCCGTAGCGCAGGATGACGCCCTCGATGTCTCCGGCGTCGCTGACCTGGCGCTCGAGATCCTCGATCGCGGCCAGCGCCGCGCCGAGGTTGCCGGGAGCGTCGCTCAGGATCGGTGCCTCCTCGTCCTTGACCCAGCTGCCCTCGGGCTCGTAGAAGAAGGAGACGCTCTCGGCCACGAACCGACGCGCACCGGCCGCGCGCGCCGCGGCGAGGAGGTTGCGGGTCCCCTCAATCCGGATCCGGTTGGTCGGAGCCAGATAGTCGCTCTTCGGGTTGAACTTAGGCGGCAGCGCGGTCAGCACATGGACGACCGCCTGCGGAGCCGCGGCGCCGACGGTCTCGCGCAGCCCCTCGGGGTCGAAGCGTCACAGACGACAGCCGAGGCGCCGGCAGCACGGATCCCGTCCGCCCGCTCCTCCCGACGCGTCATCCCAGTCACCTCGTGCCCGGCCCCGACCAGCTTGCCGCACAAGCGGCCTCCCGATCGCGCCGCTGGCGCCGGCGACGAAAACCTTCATCGCCAGTCCCCAGATCCCTAAAAAACGAAGACGCTCTCGCCGTAGTGCAGTTGTTCGTAGATCCGCGGCTGGTCGGCGATGAAGGTCCGCACGCAGCCGTGACTGGCGGCGTAGTTGGGCACTTCGTGGTAGCCGTGGACGGCGTAGCCGTTGTGCCAGTAGAACGAGTAGTACATGCCCTCGGAGTTGTAGCCCGGTTCCCGGCGGTAGAAGCTGTAGTGGCCGGTGATCGTCGGGGTCGAGGGCTTACCGGTCGAGACCGGGTAGATCGCGAACGGCTTGTCGCCCTTGAGCAGCACCAGAACCTGCTTGGCGAGGGAGATCTCGGCGTGTTCGCCGGCGATCGGGTGCTTGGCCTGGTATCCGCCGCGGCCGCCGAAGACGTTCCTGACCAGCCCGGCCCCGGCCTTCTGGCTGCGGTTCATGCCGTTGACCTTGCGGTAGGCGAGCACCTCGCGGCCGAGCCTGCCGTTGAAGCAGGAGCCACCACCGGAGACGTAGCCCATCGTCGCCATCGAGTCTTTAAAGCCCTTGACGACTTTGCCGCATTCGCCCGGGTGCAGCGAGGGGAAGCTGACCCGCCAGCTCTTGCGGACGGTGGTATCGGCGCCGAGGGTCGCGGTCGCCACGTGGTGGGCGCTGACCGCGTACTTGCCGTCCTCACGGAGGATGACGCTGGAGCTGAAGGTGCCGGTGTCGCCGCTGCCCTTGCTGACCACGACCCTGTGGCTGACCAGCCGGTGGCCGTTGAGGTAGAAGGTGACTTCGACCCGCTGGCCGGAGACGAACGGCGTGACCGTTCCCCTGACCGGCACGGTGCCCCAGATCGGGGCGCTGCCGCCGCTGAGGCCGCCGACATCGATCCTGACCGTGGCCTTGGGGACCGTCGGGGTTTCCTTTTCGGCCTTCGGTGCCGCGGCGGCCGCGGCGGGGACGAGCAGCAGGCCGGCGACGGCGAGGAGGGACGCGAAGCGACGATTCACTTGCGGAATCCTACTGACCCAGCAGGGCGACGGAGTTGTTCAGCATATGCAGGAAGATCCCCGGCACGATCGAGCCGGTTTTCTCGTAGAGCAGGGCGAGCAGGAAGCCGAAGGCGATCAGCGGTGGTACCGCGGTGACGCCGGTCAGCGCGTGCAGGCCGCCGAAGATCAGGCCGCTCAGCAGAGCCGCCCCGAGCCGCGGCAGCTTCTCCCGCAGGCCGCCGAACAGCATCCCCCGGAAGCAGACCTCCTCGCTGATCGGCGCCGCGACCACGATCAGCAGAACCTGCAACGGGATCGTCCCGAATCCCTTGGCGATGTCCTCCTGGTGGGGCTGGACGATCAGCAGCGAGTAGAGGGTGGCGAAGAGCAGGTAGGCGCCGACCGAAGCCGCCATCCACTTCGCCGCCGAGGGCTTGAAGCGCCGCACCCCGAGCCGCGCCAGGACCTCGCCGAGCGAAGACGCCCCGCGCCAGGAAGCGATCGCCATCGGAACCAGCAGGAAGCTGAGCGCGGCCGCGGCCTGGACGAAGACGTTGCCGAAGGTCGTCAGGTCCCCGTTCGCCCTGTGACCGAGGAGCAGGCCCGGAACGCCCATCACGACCCCGGCCCCGAGCGCGAGGATCACCCCGAGCACGGCGGCGAGCGGACCCCAGTTCGAATACGGGAAGGAAGTCGGGCGCTGCCCGACCCCCTGCCCAGCTAAGTTGGCCTCCATGTCGCCGGCAGTTTCACAGGTCTCACGCTCCACCAAAACCCGCCTGCGGATCCTCCGGCGCCTGCTCTTCCTGGCCGTGTTCCTCGTCATCGCCGCCCTGGCGCTGAGCCAGTTCACGGACCTGAAGCGGCTGGCGACCGGGATCCTCGCCTCGACCGCCGTGATCGGCCTGATCGTCGGCTTCGCCGCCCAGCACACGATCGCCAACATGGTCGCGGGCGTTCAGATCGCGGTCTCCCAGCCGATTCGGATCGGCGACCGCATCACCTTCGAGGAAGTCGAGGGCCGGGTAACCGACATCACCCTCTCCTACACCTACGTCGATCCCGGCGACGGCAGCTCGGTGGTGATCCCGAACCAGCTCCTGGTCGAAGGCATCGTCCACAACCACTCGACGGACGACACCCAAGCCTGAGCCCGGCGACGGCGAAGTACCCTCTGGATCGATGACGCAGCGCACGCGGCGACGTCAGCGACGCCGGGGAACCCGCATAGGCGGAAAGCTGCTGCTCGCTTTCGGCGGCGTCCTCCTGCTCCTCGCGATCGCCGGCATCGCCGTCACCTCCTGGGTGCTCGGCGTCGCCGCCGACGCGCCCTCGCTCTCCAGCTGCCGGCCGATCGACCGCGGCGGCAACTCGACCGTCTACGCTGCCGACGGCAGCAGGCTGGGGGTGATCGACTCCAGCGAAGCCCGCACCCCGGTCTCGATCCGGCGGATCCCCAGGAGCGTGCAACTGGCGACGGTGGCGATTGAGGACCAGCGCTTCTACGAACACGGCGGCGTCGACACCGAGGGGATCCTCCGCGCCGCGCTCAAGGACCTCGAAGCCGGCGAAGCGGTCGAAGGCGGCTCGACGATCACCCAGCAGCTGGTCCGCAACCTCTGCATCCAGAACCCCCAACGCAACCTCGAACGCAAGATCGTCGAGGCGAAACTGGCGATCGAGTACTCCGAACGGCACACGCGCCGCGAAATCCTCGGCTCCTACCTCAATATCGCCTCCTACGGGACGGTCGAAGGCGCCACCGCGGTCGGGGTCGGGGCCGCCTCGAAGATCTTCTTCTCGAAACCCGTCTGGAAGCTGAACCTGCCGCAGGCGGCGCTGCTGGCGGGGCTTCCGCAGGCCCCCTCGGAATACAACCCGATCCTCAACCCGAGTCTGGCCAAGGCGCGGCGCAACGAGGTGCTGCGGAAGTTGGACAAGCTCGGCTTCGTCAGCCACGACCGCGCCGTGGCCGCCGCGGAAAGCGGGCTCGGACTGCGCGTCTCCGACAGCTACTTCAAGCATCGCCAGCCCTACTTCTTCGACTACGTCGAGAACGAGCTGATCGGCGACTACGGAGTCAACACCGTCCGCCGCGGCGGACTCGACATCCACACGACGATCGATCCCGACCTGCAGCAGGTCGGCCTCGCAGCGATGCGCTCGACGCTGCCCTACTCGACCGACCCCTCCTCGGCGCTGGTCTCGATCGATCCCCGCAACGGCCATATCCGGGCGATGGTCTCGAGCTCCCACTACGCCCGCAGCCAGTTCAACCTCGCCGCCCAGGGCCACCGCCAGCCGGGCTCGACCTTCAAGGCCTTCGTCCTCACCACCGCGATTAAGCAGGGGATCGACCCTTACTCGACCTACTACACCTCGAAACCGCTCGACCTGAACCTGCCCCGCTGGGGCCACTGGGAAGTCCACACTGCAGACCTCGGCTACCAGGGGACGATCAACCTAAAGCAGGCGACGGTGACCTCCGACAACACCGTCTTCGCCCAGCTGGACCTCGACGTTGGGCCCAAGAACGTCGCCCAGACGGCGAAGTCGATGGGGATCACGACGAAGCTGGATGGGATCCCGGCCGAGGGGATCGGCGGCCTGCGGCTGGGGGTCTCGCCGCTGGAGCTCTCCGACGCCTACGCGACGCTCGCCTCCGGCGGCGTCCACCACAACCCGGTCGCGGTCGCCAAGGTGGTCTTCCCCAACGGCCACGTCGACCGGCCCGAACCGCCTGACCCGAAAAGGGTGCTGCCCGAAGCGGTCGCCTACGAGGTGACCCGGCTGCTCCACGACAACATCACCGAAGGCACCGGCACCGCGGCCTACACCGGCTGCGCGGGCCAGGCCGGCAAGACCGGGACCACCGACGGATACACCGACGCCTGGTTCTCCGGCTACCAGCCCAACCTGGCGACGGCGGTCTGGGTCGGCTACCCGGAATCGAACAAGATCTCGATGTCGAGCGTGCACGGGATCATCGTCTTCGGTGGGACCTTTCCGGCCGAAATCTGGAACTCGGTCTACTCCGAAGGCGGCATCCCCTGCGAGGAACTCAGCCGGCCGGCGCAGCCGATCAGCTGGGCGCCCTTCTACGGCGAGTTCACCCAGGCCAACCCGAGCGCCCCCGGGCCGGGGGCGGGCGGGCGCGGCGGCGCCCCGCCGCCAGGAAGCGCAGCGATCGGCGGCTATGACCCCAACGCCTACGCGCCGGGGGCGGGCCAGGAACCGGCGCCGCTGCCACCGCCCCTGCCGGAACCGTCTGAAAGCGGTGTCGGCGGCGGCGAATCCGCCGGCGGCAACGGGTAGCCGAACATCGACCCGGGGCTCGCCTACGGCCTGATCTGGGCCGGCTTCGTCGCCTACCTGGGCTTTCTCATCGCGGCCCCGGCGCTCGGCTCTCGCGTCGTCTGGGCCGCGATCGTCCTCCTGGTCGGCGCCTTCGCCGTGACGCCCGTCCTGCTCTCCCACGACGTCTTCAGCTACGTCGACTACGCCCGCCTCGGGGTCGTCCATGGCCTCGATCCCTACGTGCACGGTCCCGCCGCGGCGCCCGGCGACCCGGCCTTCGCCGAAGTCACCTGGCCCCACACGACCAGCGCCTACGGCCCGCTTTTCACGCTCGCCACCTACCCGCTCGCATGGCTGGGCGTCGACGCGGCTATCGCCGTCCTGAAGGCGGTCGCGGCGCTTTCGGTGCTGGGATTGGCGGCGATCGTCGCCCGCCTGGCCGCCTGGCGCGGGGTCGACCCTCTGCGCGCAGCCGCCTTCGTCGCCCTCAACCCACTCGTGCTCGTCCACGTGGTCGGCGGCGCTCACAACGACGGCCTGACGATGCTGCTGGCGATGCTCGGCGTCGCCGCCGTCCTCTCGGCCCGCGAGGCCGCGGGCGGAGCGGCCCTCCTCGCCGCCATCGCCATCAAGGCATCCGCCGCCTTCGTCGCGCCGTTCGCCCTGCTCGCAGCGGCAAGGCGGGGGTTGGCGGTTCAGGGGCGACGCGGCGGACCTCTCAGGCCCGCCGGCCGGCTCTTGGCGGGAGCCGCGCTGGCGCTCGCCGCCGTCGTCCTAGCCGCCTACCTCGCCTTCGGCTGGGAGTGGCTGAACGCTCTCGGACTGGCTGGGGAGAACCAGGGCCACACGAGCCACCTCAGCGTTCCCACCACGCTCGGACGAATAAGCGGCCTCGGGCCCGACCCGCTCCGGATCGCCGCCCTCATTCTCTACGTCGCCGCCCTCGTCTACCTCCTGGTCCGGACCTGGCAGGGCCACGACTGGGTCCGCGCCACCGCCTGGGCCGCCTTCGGCCTCCTCCTCGCCACCTCCTGGCTCCTCCCCTGGTACCTGATCTGGCCCCTCCCGCTGGTCGCGATCTCCAGAGACCGCCCCCTCCAACTCCTGACGCTGGCGTTGACGGCCTACCAGCTGGGCGCCCGCATCCCCCTCTAGCCCGACAGCGTTCGTCTTTTGTCATTCCTAGGGATACAAACGACGAACACAGTCGACGGAGGTCCCAGGTAGCCCGTCCAACCCCGGTCCCTAGCCAGCTTCGGGCCGAAGCGGGCCGGCACTCACCCGAGCCGCCGGAGAATCGCTGCGGAGGGACAGGTACCCCTCTTCACTTAACTTGCTCGAGTGGGTCGAGCTCCTGCCGTCTCAGGTTCAGACGACCGAGAAGTACAAGACGTTCCGAGGGGTACCTGTCCCTCCC
>DATAIY010000118.1:0-3175 GCA_036262475.1 Solirubrobacterales bacterium | reverse complement strand
CAGCCATGTCCTTTCCCCATAGGTGCATCCGGCGCTCTCGATCGTGACAGCGGGTGGTCCGGGGTTCATGTCAACGATCACCCAAATTCCCAACCCCCTCTGACCGCATCTCGGAGCTGACCTAGGCACTCGCGGTGCCCGCGCATCCGGTAGCTCTCGCCGTCGATCGTCCACCGACGGAACGCAGGCCTGAACTACCGCGGTGTTCTGGTGCGAGAGGCCACCCCTGAGGAGGCCCTTCTTTACCTCAATCCCGATCACAGGCGACGTCGGCGACGAGTGAAGCGCACTGCGGAGGGTGGCTAATGTCTAGCTATTATCGCCGCCGCGTCAAGGGAAGAGCGCCGCTGGGACGAGTCCATCCGGCAGGCAAGCTACAGTCTATGGCACATGATCGTGCTATTCGCTGGTCACGAGACAGTGTTGGCGACACAAATCACTCGACAGATGGTCTTCTTCGTCAACGGGTGGGGTTGATCGACGGTGGCGAGCTCGGCGAGACGGCGGGCGCTGGAGCAGGCGGGTCTTCTGCATCCGGACCCCGACGCGGTCACCGCGGAGCCGTTTCGCACCCACCCCGAGTTCTTCTTCGCCGCCGACAAGGTGCAGGTGAAGTACGAGATGCTGCGCGCCCATCTGCTCGACGGCGCCGCAGTGACCGAGGCTGCCGCCCGACACGGCTACTCACGCGCCTCCTTCTACCTGGTGCAGGCCGCCTTCGAGCGCGCCGGGATGGCGGGGCTGCTCGACGAGCGCCCCGGCAGGCGGGGGCCGCTCAAGGTCTCCCCCGAGGTCCTGGCCTTCCTCGAGCGGCAACGCCACGAGCGCCCCGAGGCCTCCGGCGCCGAGCTGGCCCTCGAACTCGAGGCGGCGCTCGGGGTGAGGCTTCACCGGCGCACGGTCGAGCGGGCGCTGCGCGGCATGGGGGCGTCGCGATGAAGAAGGAGCTCTGGCCGGTCGGCGAGGCCGCCCAGGCCGACTACGAGGCTTTGCGGGTGGCGACGCTGCGAGGGGAGCTGCCGCAGGCGGACCTCGCCGCCGCCCGCTTCGCTCGCCGTGGGCTCGCCGGGCTGATCGCCTGGCCGGCCGCCGAGCCCGACTACCTCGCCTCGCTGGTGGGCGCGGAGCGGCCACGCTGGTGCGGTCACGAGGATCCCCGCGAGCAGGCGCTCTGCGAGGTCTACGAGTTCTTGCCACAGCACGGGCCAGGCGACATCGAAGCTGCGGGCGGTGGGGGCGTGAAGGTCGCTCTCTACGCCCGCGTGTCGACCGAGCGCCAGGAGGAACGCGGCACGGTCGCCTCCCAGCTCGAGCTGCTGCGCTCCGCCGCGCGCAAGGACGGCCACCAGGTGGTGGAGGAGTTCGTTGACGAGGGCTACTCCGGCGCCCGCCTGGACCGCCCGGCGCTCGACCGCCTGCGCGACACCGCCGAGGCCGGCGCGATCGAAGTGGTGCTATGCCTCTCGGCGGACCGCCTTGCTCGCTCCTACGCCTACCAGGTGCTGATCTTGGAGGAGCTGGAGCGCTTCGGGGTCAAGGTCGGCTTCCTCGAGGGCCCCGGGCCCTCCGATGATCCCCAGGCGAGGCTGCTGGTGCAGGTGCAGGGGGTGATTGCAGAGTACGAGCGGGCGAAGATCGCCGAGCGCTATCGGCGCGGCAAGCTCTACCGCGCCCGCCAGGGCGAGGTCTTCTTCTGGAAGGTCCCCTACGGCTTCCGCCGCGTCACTGGGCCGGGGAAGCCGGCCCGGATGGAGGTCTATGAGCCCGAGGCGGAAGTGGTGCGCGGGATCTTCCGCGCCTACGTGGAAGAGGGTCGCTCGATTCGACAGATCGCCTTGGACTTCATGGAGCGCGCGGTCCCTTCGCCGACCGGCAAGCCCACCTGGGGCACCTCGACGCTGCAGCGGGTGCTGCGCAACGAGGCCTACGTCGGCACCGTCTACTACAACCGGCGCGAACACATTGAGGCTGCCGAACCGCGCCGCGGCCAGCGCCACCGCAAGACCCGTCATCGCGACCGCCCCAAGGAGGAGTGGATCCCGATCCCCGTCCCGCCGATCATCGAGCGCGAGCTCTTCGATCGCGCCCAGCGAGTCAGCCGCGACAACTCGCAGTTCAGCCCCCGCGGCGCCGAGCCCGGCGCCTGGCTCCTGCGCGGGCTGATCGAGTGCGCTCACTGCTCGGTCGGCTGCAACTGTCACAAGATGCGTGGCCGCAACGAAACCTTTCACCGTTACTACTACTGTCGCAACCACGATGTCCTGCGCGCCGGCGGCGAGGAGCAGCGCTGCCCGGAACGCAACATCCGGGCCAACGAGCTCGATGCCTTCGTCTTCGACCAGGTCCGCGGCGCCCTGCTCGAGCCCGAGCGGCTGATCGCCGGCGAGCAGGCGGTGATCGCCGGTGCCCCTGTCTCAGACGGCGAGCTCGTCACCAACCAGCTTGAGCGGCTCGAGCGACGCCTTGCCCAGACGGGACGGGAGCGCGAGCGATTGCTTGACGCCTACCAGGCTGAGCTGGTCGATCTCGACCAGCTCACCAAGCGCAGCAAGGAGATCGGCGCGCGTCGCGAGGAGCTGGCAGCCGAGCAGTTCGCGCTGCGCGAGCGCCACGCCGAGCTCTCCCAACAGAACCGCCTCCGGCGCGGGATCGTCGGCTTCGCCGAGCGTGTCGCAGCCTCCCTCGACGAGCTCGACTTCGAGGGTCGCCGACGGCTGCTGCGGCTCGTCGTGGAGAAGGTCCGCGTCAGCGGCTGGCGAGTCGAGATCCACCTGAAGATCCCGCTCGCGGACGGTCCCGGCGACGAGCGCGAGCCGCGCCCTCCGATCCCGGAGCCGGGGCCGTCAAGCGATATGCGCCTGCGTTCCGTCGGTGACGATCGCCGGCGACAGCTACCGGATGCGCAGCCACCGCGACGCGCTGCAGACGGCTCGCGCCGCTCTTAGCGGTGGCTAGAGGGGTGGGGAATTCTCATTCTCGAAAGTGGGGAATTCTCGTTCCCCTTGACACCGTTGCGGGTGCTCATAGATCGGCGCTTGAGTGCGCCACTTCCTGTGGCCGCTTCAGGTGCCTCCGACCGCCGGGAGGCGCAGGTCTCATGCGGGCCCTCTGCGGGGCTAGCGCGGACGGCGCTCTCCCGACGGCGGTCGGCTATGTGTTCTTCCGAGGGGTCGAT